>LZRT01000056.1 GCA_002159075.1 Bacillus thermozeamaize | reverse complement strand
ATGCTCACCAGTGCGTTCTCGGTCTGTCCCCACCCTCCCAGCACTTTGCAATGCGGCAGTTTTTCGACCGCTTCCTGCAACAAGGGACGCGGAATGGGCGCACCGGCACTGATGAATATCCGGAGCGAGGAAATATCGTGCTCCTTCAGGTTCTTGGCCCTTAACAAATCATGGACAAAAGGTGTTGCGCCCATCGTAAACGTGATTCTTTCTTTTTCGATGAGTTCCACAAACTGTTCAGGATTCCAGATATCCTGATAAACCGCGCGGGCGCCTAGTTGCAACGGAAGTCGCGCTCCATACAAAAATCCTGTCTGATGGGCAAAGGTGGAAGCCATGTGAATCACATCATTTTCCGTCAAATGAAGCCGTTTCGCCAACGCCTCATTGGCATAGATGAGCGTGTTATGCGTATGCAACACACCTTTCGGCTCACCTGTTGTGCCAGACGTAAACACGATTTCTGTCACATCATTGGGATCTATGGAAATTTGCTCCAATTGATGGCCATACCTGTCCTCCCAATTGGTGGCCATCCATTTCTCGTAAGATATCGACGTCGGATCGGAGGGTTTTCCGATCATCACGATGTGTTTTAATGAAGGAAGTTGCCCCCTCAGCTTTAAAATCATCTCTTCATAGTCAAACCCTCTGAATTGCTTGGGCGCAATATAGACATGAGACTCGGCAAGCGCGATCATAAAAGAGATTTCCCGCTCACGGTAGATCGGAATCAGCGGGTTGCTGATCCCGCCGACCAGGGTTGTGGCCAAATGCACCACAACAAATTCATGCCAATTTGGGATCTGGAACGACACGACGGTCCCGGGCTTCACACCCAGCGCCAGCAGGCCGCCCGCACAGCGCCGGACCAATCGCGCCAATTCACGATAAGTCAGCCGGACACGGCAGTCAAAAATGGCTTCCTTGTCAGGCGTGTTTGCCACTCTTTCGTTGAAGTAGTCGAGAATCGTCTTGTTGTTCCAAAACCCTTTTGACTGCATGTCGTGGATTTTTGCCTCATCCAGAATCGTTTCAAATGTCATTACCATGCCTCCTCTGTCCAATGTATGATTCCTGCCATTTCATAAAGCAAAACACGTGCCAAAAACAAAATGCTGACAGCGCGCGTATTTACCGCATGCGGCTATCAGCATTGTTTGACAAAAATGCAAAAGCTTTTTGTTTGTGCAAAAAGATTTCCGCTGAATCCAATCTGAAAAATTACCCTTCCTCCAGTTGATACTTATTCAACTTCCGGTACAAACTGGCATAGTGGATATTCAACAACTCCGCTGCCCTCATGCGATCGCCCTTGCTCTCAGACAGCGCTTTCAGGATGAGTTGCCGTTCCAAATTTTCCAGTTCCTGTTTCAAGGACAATGGAAACCGATAGGTTTCTTTCATCGTTTCACCTTTTTTCCATGTTGGATAGATAACGTCTGCCCCTTCATCATCCATCAGCACCTTCACATGCTCCATCGTCAATCTTCCGTCAGTGTCATCGACAAGCAGGACAGCCGCTTCAACAAAATTTTTCAATTCCCGTACATTCCCATACCAGGGATAGGATTCCATCCACTGTTGAACCTCTGGTTCCAACCTGATCGTCGTCTTCCCATACGCTTTGCAATAGTGTTCCAAAAACCGGTGGGCCAAAAACAGGATGTCTTCCTTTCGCTCCCTCAGCGGGGGGATATAGAGCGGAAAGACGCGCAAACGATAATACAAATCGGCACGAAACTTTTTTTCTTGTACCAAAGGTTTCAGGGGGCGATTGGAAGCGGCGATGATCCGGACGTCCACCTGATTTAGAATTGTGCCGCCGATTCTCTCAATCTCTCTCTCCTGCAAAACTCTCAACAATTTGCCTTGCATGGGATAGGGCAGTTCAGAGATTTCATCCAATAACAGCGTTCCCCCATTGGCCAGCTCAAATTTTCCCGGTTTGCCTTTGGCATTGGCCCCACTGAATGCACCCGGTTCATATCCGAAAAATTCAGACTCAAACAGGTCTTCAGGAATGGCCGCACAGTTCACACTGACAAAAGGTTGGTCCCTTCGGATACTCAGCCGGTGAATCGCATGCGCAAACAATTCTTTTCCCGTCCCACTTTCCCCATGGATAAGCACAGTGGACGTACTTTTGGCGACCCGGGCAGCCAGCTCTTTCGTTTCTTCCATGATTTGGCTGATACTCCACACATCTTCAAAGCTATAGCGGCTTGCGTATCCTTTCGTCATCGCCATCACCTTTTTCCGTTTTGCACAAGCAGGACGACCTGACCACGAAGCACTTCCTGGTGATGTTGATTGCGGCAAATCACTTTTTCGGTAATCCATTGCCGTTCAATATCAACATCTATGATCTGAACACGAGCGGTGATCTTGTCTCCGACATGCACTGGGTGGCGAAAAATGAATTCCTTTTCCAACAAGAGGGCGCCAGGTCCCGGAAGGTGGCCGTTGATGAGAGCCGTCACCAGCCCTTCTGTCAACAATGCTTGGACCACAGGGCGCTTGAACTTGGTCTGAGCGACAAAATCGGGATCAAAATACATCGGGTTGTAATCGCCGGTCAACTCCGCACATTTTTCGACGTCTTCCCACGTAAATACACGTGACATTTCCGCCATCTGACCCAGGTAATATTTTTCCAACAGCGATGGCTCCATGCTCCCCCTCTTTTCTTCTGGCATTCAAATTCTAGTAATACAAATCATGACACAGATCATGGAATTCTGTCAAAAGAAAACCACCCCCTAACCAAAGGTGGTATCAGGGGGTGCCATTTATCACAATGTCCCAGCTATTTCTCTATTTTTTTAATCCTCCATCGTCGACAGATCCCCGGTCGGCAGGCCCAGTTCCCAGGCCTTCAACACCCGGCGCATGATCTTTCCGCTGCGCGTCTTGGGCAGGGATTCGCGAAATTCGATCTCCCTCGGCGCGGCGTGGGCAGCCAGCCCGTTGCGGACAAACAGGCGGATCTCTTCCTTCAGTTCTTCACTGGGCTGATACCCCTGGCGCAAAGCGACAAACGCCTTGATGATCTCGCCGCGAACCGGATCCGGCTTGCCAATCACAGCCGCTTCGGCCACCGCGGGATGTTCCACCAGCTTGCTCTCCACCTCAAAGGGGCCGACCCGTTCGCCGGAGGTCATGATCACATCGTCCACCCGGCCCTGGAACCAGACATAGCCGTCCTCGTCCATGGAGGCGGAGTCCCCGGAGACGTACCAGCCGGGAAAGCGGAAATATTCCTTGTACTTCTCCTCGTTTTTCCAGATCTTCCGCATCATCGACGGCCAGCCCGCCTTGACGCAGAGGTTCCCCATCTGCCCGCGGGGCACTTCGTTACCCTCATCATCCAGAATGGCCACCGTAATGCCGGGAAACGGTTTGCCCATGGAACCGGGCTTGATTGGCAAAGACGGGAAATTGGCGATGAGCTGCCCGCCCGTCTCCGTCATCCACCAGTTGTCATGAATCCGCAGTCCATAGGCTTTCAGCCCCCAGCGGACCACTTCCGCATTCAGCGGTTCGCCGACGCTGAGAATGTGGCGGAGCGAGCTGAGATCGTATTCCTTGATGACCTCCTCTCCCGCGCCCATCAGCATCCGGAACGAAGTGGGCGCGCTGTACCAGACCGTGACGCGGTATTTCTCGATGGTGGCATACCAGTCACGGGGATTGAAACGTCCGCCGCGGATCACGCTGGAGACGCCGTTGAGCCATGGACCAAACACCCCGTACGAAGTGCCGGTCACCCAACCGGGATCGGCGGTGCACCAGTAGATGTCATCTTCCTTCAAATCCAGCACCCACTTGGCGGTCTGATAGTGCTGGATCATCGCGTTATGCACGTGATAAACGCCCTTCGGTTTGCCGGTAGACCCCGAAGTATAATGCAGGATCATCCCGTCTTCCCGGTCCACCCATTCGATCTCCAATTCCCTCGAGGCTTCCGCCATTTCCCGCTCATAACTGTAAAAGCGGGTGCCTGCCTCTTCCGGCGGGAGTTCATCGGCCCCCACCAGGATGATGTGCTTCAGGTGAGGCAGTTCTTTATACGGCACCCTGGGCAACAGCGCCGGCGTCGTCACCAGCGCCACCGCCTCGCTGTTTTCCAGCCGGTCGCGTACCGCCTGCTCCATAAATGCTTCAAACAGCGGGCCGGCAATGGCACCCACCTTCAATATCCCGATCAGGCTGACATACAGCTCCGGCGTCCGCGGCATGAAGAGGAACACCCGATCCCCTTTTTTTACGCCCAGCTTCCGCAAGACGTTGCCGAATTGGTTTGAAAGCAGTTTCATTTCCAGAAACGTATATTTCTCATCCCGCTGTGCATCGCTGTAGTACAACGCCACCTTGTTTTTCCGCCAGGTCTCGGCATGGCGATCCACCGCCTCATAGGCCATGTTCACCTTTCCTGTCTTGTGCCAGGTAAATTCTTTTTCCACCTGTTCCCAGGAAAAGGTAGCATAAGCCTCGTCATAGTCCTTCATGTTCGGATTCTCTGCCGTAGGGGGGATCCATTCGCTCATCTTTCTTCCTCCTTGACGGGTTCTTCCATGTTGTTGAAGCGACAGACGATCAATGTTTATATTATCATGGTATTCTGTGGATTCGCAACCAAATTCAGATTTTTACATTTCTGCACCAATTCCGGTATTGGCTTTGACGTACAGCTCTTCATACTTGTCCTCATACGATTCGGGCCTGCTCAGCAGCGTAACGATCACCGACGTCAAAAAGCCCAGCGGCACGCTGATGATTCCCGGGTTGGCCAGGGGAAAGATGGCATTTTCCTTCATCACGCTCGGACCCAGCATCACCAGGGTGACCGCGGAAATCATCCCGACCAGCATGCCGGCAATCGCCCCGGTGGTATTGAACCGTTTCCAGTAAATCGAAAAGATAATCGCCGGCAGATTGGCACTGGCAGCCACGGCAAAGGCCAGCGCCACCAGATAGGCCACGTTTTGCCCTTTGGCCAGGATCCCGATCAGAATGGAAACCGCACCGACGACGAGCGCGGTATAGCGGGCCACCTGGAACTGTTGCTTTTCATCGGCCTGGCCCCGCTTGATCACGTTGGTATAGATGTCATGCGCGAAGGCACCGGAAGCGGCAAGCACCAATCCTGCCACCACAGCGACAATCGTGGCGAAGGAGACTGCCGCAATGGCCGCCATGAACATCTCCCCGCCGATGCTTCCCGCACCTCCGCCGAGATACTGCGCAAGCAACGGGGCAGCCATGTTTCCGCCTTTGTCTGCCGCCTTGATCGCGTCCGGACCCACCAGGACGGCGGCACCAAAGCCGACGAACGTAATCAACACGTAAAAGGCGCCGATGAGGATCATCGCCCAGATCACCGATTTACGCGCCTCCTGCGCCGACGGCACAGTGTAGAAGCGGATGAGGATATGAGGCAAGCCTGCCGTGCCGAGGATCAGGGCAATTCCCAAGGACACCAGGTCAATCGGATTCTTGTAGAGCAGCCCGGGCTGCAGGAATTCCACCCCGTTCTTCTCAGCCACCGCGCCGAACAGATTGGACGGGTTAAAACCGAAGATCACGGCCAAAAAGAGGATGATGATGATGGTGCCCGACATCAAAAGCACCGCTTTGACAATCTGTACCCAGCTGGTGGCCAGCATCCCGCCGAACACCACGTAGATGATCATCAAGACACCGATGAGCACCACAGCCCCCTCGTAGGGAATCCCGGTCAACAGCTGGATGATCGACCCG
This sequence comes from Bacillus thermozeamaize, assembly GCA_002159075.1. Taxonomy (NCBI): domain Bacteria; kingdom Bacillati; phylum Bacillota; class Bacilli; order Caryophanales; family Bacillaceae; genus Bacillus; species Bacillus thermozeamaize. Next base: position 112,004 of record LZRT01000056.1, on the reverse strand, counting down.
GCACCCACCATCTGGGCCACCATGTAGAAGGTGCTGACCACCAGCGTCACAATCGCCGCCATCGTCCGCACGGGCACCGGCTTGAGCCGGTAAGCCAGGACGTCGGCCAGCGTGTATTTGCCGGAGTTGCGCAAGGGCTCGGCAACGATATACAGCACCACAATATACCCCATCAGCCAGCCAACCGCATACATGAACCCATCATAACCGTTCAGGGCCACCAAACCCGCAATCCCCAGGAAGGAGGCTGCGCTCAGGTAGTCCCCGGCAATGGCCAGGCCATTTTGCCACCCGGTCAGCGAACGCCCGGCCGCGTAAAAATCGGTGGTGCTCTTGTTGCGCTTGGCGGCCCAGTACGTGATGTACATCGTCAGCGCAACAATCGCGGCAAAAAGTACGATCCCAAACACATGCGCGCCCATCTTCACGCCCCCTTCCGGCCGTATTTGTCCATCAGGATTTTGGCCTGTTCGTCAAACTGCCTGGCCTTGCCCACATACAGAAATGCCAGCCCCCAGGCGACGAGATAATAAAGCATGCCGTACAAATAGCCAAAGGTGACATGGCCCACGACAAAGGAATTCATCAGCGGCCTGGCATAACCGGCCAGGATTGGCAAGGTCAGATAATAGATCAAAAAGAGCAGCACAATCGGCCAGATAAAGAGCAGTTTGGAGCGCCTGAGTCGCTGAAATTCCGCCGAATTGGCAATCCGGTCATACCTCTCCACAAGCTGCACCCCCATTGGTAAATATTAACATTTGTAAATCTTCTGTCATATTAAGATCAGGGCAGTAAGCGCTTACTGTTTTCAGTATATCGCGAATATGGAGTGCAGTTGTGAAAAGAGGCTTTAATTGCTTTGTTCCGTGTCTGATTTGTTCATATTCGATGTCGAATGGTGCAAGCATTGGCGCCTGCGATCCTGGGTCACCACCCCAGCAGCGCGAATAACCGCTTTGCCGCCGCCCGGCTGACAGGGATTTTGCTCCTTTTTCCGTCCTTGAGAATCAGGTTCCAGGCCCCATTGAACCAGGGCGTAATCTCCTGGATGTAATCCAGATTGACCAGATAGCTTCGGTGCGTGCGAAAAAAGGGATACCCTCGCAGTTTTTCCTCCAACTCCTGCAGGGTCATCCGGCTTTGAATCGTCTCCTTTTCCGTATGAATTTCCAGGTACCGGTCCACGCGAACCGCGTAGCAAACGGATTCCGGCTGCAGGACCACCATTCTCTCCCCATCCTCGATCAACAGCTTGCTCAACCGCACTTCCTGCAACTGGGTTTGAGCGGCGGCCGCCGGCGCGTTGGACATCCTTTTGCGCACCCGTTCCATCGCCACCTTGAAGCGGGCCTCATCATACGGTTTCAACAAATAATCCACCGCCTCCAGTTCAAATGCCTCCACGGCGAAATCGTCATACGCGGTCGTGAAGACAAACAAGGGAACCTCATCGTCACGGGATTCGGTGACCAGCCGCCGGGCCACCTCCACACCGGAAGGTCCTGGCATCTGGATGTCCAGAAAGATCACATTGGGACGGTATTGATCATATAACGCCAGCAATTGTTCGCCGGTCTCCGCGCTGGGGCAAAGGGTGACATCCTCCTCCTGCTGCAAAAGGTATGCCAGCTCCTCCCGCGCCAACCGTTCGTCCTCCGCAATCATGGCCCGAATCTTCATCACATCCCCTCCCCGTTATTCATCTCCCGATGGGGGATCCGGAAAAACACCTCGCTTCCCCCCGACGGCAAGTTGCGGATATGGAGGCGGGAAGACTCACCCAGCAACCCAATCAGGCGCTGGTTGACGTTGTACAGGCCGATCCCTCCCCCCTTCGAGCTGGACAACGGCATCCTTCCGGCCTGTTCCAGCACCGTTTTCGGAAAACCGCAGCCATTGTCCCGCACGGTGATCTGAATCCATCGGGAGCCTCTGGCGATGACGATCTCCACCCTCCCGCCATCCGCCACATTGCGCAGCCCGTGGGTAATGCAGTTTTCCACCAATGGCTGGATGGAGGATGGCGGCAACAGGGCCTGTCCGACACCTTCTTCAATCCGGCAAGTGATCGTCAAGCGTTCGGCAAAGCGGGCCCGGATGATCTCCAGATAAGCGTTCAGATGCTCGCACTCCTGTTCCAGCCGAATCAGAGAAGCGGAGGCCAGGCGGAGGTTCAAGCGCATGTAGTGACCCAACTGGACCGTGATATGGCGCGCCATATCCGGATCCACCCGGATGAGCGTGGCGATCAGATGCAGCGTGTTGAAGAGGAAGTGGGGGTTGATCTGTGCCTGCAAATTCCGCAGTTCCGCATCCCGAATCAACAGCCGCATCTTCTCTGCCGCCACGGCGCTGAGCTGATTGGAGATCAACTTCCCCAACCCTTGCGCCAATGCCACCTCAACGGCACGTAATTGGTGGATTTTGCCGTAATACAGTTTGATCAGCCCAATCACTTCGCCAGACTGGAAAATCGGCACGATAATGGCCGCCTGCAACGGGCAGTTCGGATAACGGCAGCGAATCTCATCCCGGGAATGGGCGACAAAAATTCGCCCTCCCCGAATCGCCTCCTGGGCCAGGCGGGTCATCAGCGGATCACCTTGCCGGTGGTGATCGGCCCCCAAGCCGATATGCGCCAAAACCGCTTCCCGATCCGTGACCGAAACGGCACCCACGTTCAACTCCTTGTAGAGCAACTCGGCAATCCCCCGGGCACGCTCCACCGGCGACTCGTTCTCCAAATAAGGCAACGCCTTTTCGGCAATCGCCAGAGCCCGCCGCGTCTCCAGCGCCGCTTCCTGTTCTTTCTCATGCCATGCCAGACGGATCATGGCCGTAAACACGGCAATGGCGACGCTGTTGGAAATCACCAGCGGCGGTCCGATCAGATTGACCAATGACACCATCACCTCGGGTTCCTCCGTAAAAATGAGCAGCAGCCCCATCTTCAAAATGGGAGGAAAAATGCCGATAAACAACGCCTTGGACGGGGCGATAATCCGCTCCTCGGAAAAAAAGCGGGCCGTCAGCCCGGCCAGCAGGCCGGTCAGTGGATTCACGAGAAGATTGGCCAAACTTCCCATCCCCCCAAGGGAAAACAGGTAAACACCGGCCATCACCCCGGCACCCAACCCGACAAACGGGCCGCCCAACAGCCCCGCTATCACAATTGCGACCAACGACGAACCGACCAGCATCTGGGATTCTTCCAACGAAAACACCCAAAAATGGGGGATAAAGCTCTCCCCGTCCATCAACACCCCGGCCTGCGCCGCAGCTATCCCGAAAAGGCCGAAAATCATCGCGTGCAGCAAGGTCGTCTTGACATCAAGCTCCCGATCCAAAAGGGAACGAAATCCGGGAATACGCGTCAGCATAAAGGCCACAACCAGCAACAAACCAAGCCGTTCAAACAGGGTCAGCGTCAGGAGTTCCACGTCTGTCTCCTCCCCGCCTCATCCAGCGGATCGATGCCTGTCTGTGCCCGTACCAACAGACGGGCAAAACGGGCCTGATCGAGCGGCTTGCGTGACAAAAGCGTTCCCAGCACGGCACCCAAAAAACCGATTGGAATGGCGATAATTCCCGGATTATATAACGGAAAAATCGCTTCCCTGGCAATCCAGCCATGTTCCGGACTCATGATATGGGGACCCAAGATCACCAATACCAAGGAGGCCAAAAAACCGCTGGTCATTCCCACCATGGCCCCCACCTCATTGAAACGCTTCCAGTAAATGGTCAGCACAATCGTGGGGAGGTTGCTGGAAGCGGCCACGACAAAGGTGAGCGAGACGAGAAAAGCCACATTGAGGTTTTCCAAACCCAGCGAAAACAGCGTGGATATCAATCCGATCCCGGCCGCCGTCCACTTGGCCACCCGCAGCTGCTCCTTTTCCGTCGCCATGCCGCCGCGTAACACATGATTGTACACATCATGCGCCAGGGATGTCGTGGCAGAAATGACCAGCCCCGTGACGACAGCCACAATGGTCGCAAAGGCGATGGCCGCGATGAAGGCCATCAGAAAGTCACCGCCCAGCACTTCGGCCAGCAAGGGAGCGGCCAGGTTGCCCGTCGGGTCCGTGGCCATGAGCTGCCACCACCCGACCAGCGCCACCGTGCCCAGTCCCAAAATCAGGGTCATCACATAAAAGAGGCCGATGATCCAACTGGCGGTGATCACCGAACGCCGGACCGCCACCGCATCCTTCACCGTAAAAAAGCGGATCAGAATGTGCGGCAAACCGGCCGTCCCGCAAAGCAGCGTCAGGTTCAAGGAAAGCATCTCCAACGGCGAAGCAAAAAGGTTTCCCGGCAAAAAGAACTGCTCCCGCAGCGGCGTCCCTTCCACCACCTGCTGCAGCAAGGCCGACAACTGCCAGTCAAATCGGGACAGCAGCATCAGGGAGAGAAGAAACGTCCCCGACATCAACAGCACCGTCTTGACAATCTGTACCCACGAGGCAGCCACCATCCCTCCAAAAACCACATACACCGTCATCAGACTGCCGATCACCAGCACCGAAACCGAATAATCGATTCCCAGCAGCATCCGGATCAGCAGGCCGGAGGCCACCAGTTGCGGGATCATATAAAAAATGGAAATCATGAAGGTGCCCGCCGCCATCGCCAGACGCATCCGCCGTCCGGGAAACCGGAAACAAATGACGTCGCCCACCGAAAACTTTCCGAGATGGCGGACCGGTTCAGCGACGACAAACAAAACGACCAGATAAGAAACCAGAAAGCCGATGGAATACAAAAAGCCGTCAAATCCTTCCAGTGCGATGGCGCCGGTGATGCCCAGAAAAGAGGCCGCACTGATATAATCGCCGGCGATCGCCATGCCGTTTTGCAGCCCGGTCAGGCTGCCCTCGGCCGTGTAAAACAGATGCGTGGTCTGTTTTCGCTGCGCGGCCCAATGCGTGATGATTAAGGTGCTGCCCACGATGCAGAGAAACAGCAAAAAAGTGGTCAGATTCATCGTCGAATCCCCTGTCTGATTTCTTCAACCAGCCGATCAAACGATTTGGACTTGCGCCAGTAGAGCCAAGCAAAGAACCAGGTCATCACCAATTGCGCAAAAGCGAATAACCATCCCCAAGGCAAATCCCAAAACGGCGACGGCAGGCTCATCCAATGCGGAAACAGTCCGATCGAGACGGGCAGAATGAAATAAAAGGCCATAAAACAGGCGATGGCCCGCACAAGGAACCGGTACTTGCGGCGGATGAGCAGCCGAAAAAGCGCCATTTCAGCCATCATTTCGGCCTGTGTTTTGCCAGCCAAGGTCCATGACCCTCTTTCCGATTTTTCAGTATTTCTTTTTAAAAAAATGTACCATGATTCGGAAATCGTCGCAAAGGATATTTTGGCCGGCCAATGTGTAGCTATTCTGTGAATTCACGGTTCCGTTGTTTTTTCCCGCATACCGATCCAGTATAATGAGTACACCAGAAGTTACTCCGATAAGGAGAGGAGCTGCGGCAAATGAAAGTGAAAATGAAACACGTCAAGCAGTACCATTCGATGCCCTTTGTGACGCCGAATGGGGAAGAGCTGTTGATCGAAGGCCCGGTACCTCCTGAAACCGTCGCCCGTTACCCGCTGCATGAAGAATGTGACGCCTTTCGCATCCCGGAAAAACAGCACCAGGCGCTGATCGAGATTGCCGGTTTCGAGGAAGCGAGGATTATCCTGGCACACAACGAAACCGTGACGGTCGGCTACGTCACATTCCTTTATCCCGATCCGCTGGAAAGCTGGTCAGACGGACACATGGAAGACCTTCTCGAACTGGGAGCCATCGAAATCGCGCCAGCATACCGCAAAGGAGGACTGGCCAAGGCGCTTCTCAAGGTGGCTTTCATGGATCCCCATATGGAAAACTATATCGTCTTTACCACCGAATACTGCTGGCACTGGGACTTGAAACGCACCGGCCTGTCCGTCTGGGAATACCGCAAAGTGATGGAAAAAGTGATGAACAGTGCCGGTCTGGAATGGATGGCCACCGATGACCCGGAGATCTGCTCACACCCCGCCAATGCCTTGATGGTCCGGATCGGCAAACAGGTTCCGCAAAGTTCCATCGAAGCCTTTGATCGCCTCCGCCTCCGCCGCCGCTACATGTACTAATCTTTCCCCCCGTCTGTCGGACGTGCTATAATAACCTCAATCTAAAAAACTGACAGACAACCTTGTGGGAGAAGGACGCGATGGCAAAACACAACAGCGCCTTTGTCTACAGTGAGGCGTTTCAAACCTACAAATTCCACAACGATCACCCATTCAATCAAAAACGGCTCCAACTGACGCTCGATTTGATTCAAAAAATGAAGCTCATCCGGCCGGAACAGATCATCACCCCGCGAATGGCCACCGAGACAGAACTGGAACTGATTCTGGATGCACATTTCATCCAGGCCGTCAGGCAGCTTGATCCCACCGAAGATGACACCCCCACGCACCCCATTGACGCAGAAGCATATGGACTTGGCACCGAAGACAATCCCATCTTCCCAGGCATGTACAAAGCCAGCCTGCTCAGCGTCGGCGGGACGCTGGTCGCCACCGAACTGGTCATGGAAGGGCATGTCCGGCACGCGCTAAACCTGGGAGGAGGACTGCATCACGGTTTGCGAAACAAGGCAGCCGGCTTTTGCATCTTCAACGATGCGGCCGTAGCCATCGCCCATATCCGCAAAAAGTACCAGGCACGGGTCCTTTACATTGACACCGATGCCCATCACGGTGATGGTGTGCAATGGCTTTTTTACGATGATCCCAATGTCATGACCATCTCCATTCACGAAACCGGACGCTACCTCTTTCCAGGAACGGGCGACGTGGATGAACGGGGGGCGGGAGCGGGCCTTGGCTACAGCATCAACCTGCCTTTGGACGCTTTTACCGAGGACGATTCTTATATCGACATGATTCATCAGCTGCTGCCCACGGCCGCCCGCAGCTTTCGCCCTGACGTGATCATCAGCCAGAACGGATGTGATGCCCACCGCTTCGATCCCCTCACCCACCTGGCCACTTCCATGCGCGTCTTTCAGGCCATCCCCCGGCTGGTTCATCAATTGGCGCACGAGCTGTGCGACGGCCGGTGGATCGCCTTGGGAGGCGGCGGTTATGACATCTGGCGTGTCGTTCCCCGTGCCTGGGCGCTGCTGTGGGCGGAAATGAACGACATTCACTTGGAAGATCAGCAGCTGCCGCAGCAATGGCTGAATCAATGGCAGGCGGAAAGTCCGGTAACCCTTCCGCCCAGGCTTTTTGACCCGCCGATGAAACCGATTCCACGCCGCCAGGAAATTGAAGCGAAAAACCGGCGCACCCTGGAACGACTGTTGTGGTACGTTCCAAAAGCGTAAAAAAAGGCACAGGGCGGATTCGTCATCTCCGCCATGTGCCATTATTCATCGCCGATGGGACGCGTGCGTGTGGAATCCCTTTCGATCCACTGGTGCAGCAATACGACCCGCTGTTCCTCGACCGGTTCATGATTCATGAACTTGGTCAACAGGCGCATCGCCACCGCACCCAGATCGTACATTGGCTGTCCGATGGTGGTCAGCTTCGGCCGCACCATGGACGCCAGTGGGATGTTATCATAACCGATGACCTCAATATCCTCCGGCACCCGCAGGCCATGCTCCTGAATGGCATGAATGGCGCCGACTGCCATTTCGTCACTGACGCAAAAAACCGCCGTCGGTGGTTCGGGGATCGCCAGCAGCTCCTGCATCGCCGCAAAGCCGGAATCATACCGGTAATCCCCGATCCGGACCAACTGTTCATCAAAGGGGAGATCCGCCGTCTCCAGCGCTTCCCGGTATCCCTCAAATTTGGCCCGGCCCCGCTGCGGATCCTCCAACGGCCCGCCAATCAGCGCGATTCGCCGGTGCCCTCCCTCGATCAAGTGGTGCGTGGCCTCCGAAGCGGCAAGGCGATGGTTGATGTTGACCGCGGGAAACCGGCGCTTCTCATCCCGCGTGGCACAGAGCACGATGGGTACATGCGCGGAATCAAATACCTCCTCGTGCTCCGGCGTGATCTCCCTGCCCATAAACAGCAGGCCGTCCACCTGCTTTTCGAGAAAGGTATTGATCAAATCCAGCTCTTTCGGTTTTTGTTGATCGGAGTTCCCCAAAATGATGTTATAATGGTACATTTTGGCAATATCTTCCACGCCTCGTGTCACTTCGGCATAAAAGGGGTTGGAGATGTCCGGAATCACCACCCCGACGGTGGTCGTCTTCTTGCTGGCCAGTCCCCGGGCCACGGCGTTGGGACGGTAGCCCAAACGTTCAATCGTCTCCATCACCTTTTTCCGCGTGGACGGTTTGACATTCGGGTTTCCGTTCACCACGCGGGAGACGGTAGCCATCGAAACCCCCGCTTCCCTGGCCACATCATAGATGGTCACGCTCATCCGACGCCTTCACCTCCTTGTTTCAAAACCTACGACTCGACAAAAGACAACTTGTCAATCAGGCCAGCTTCCCGCAACCCCTTCATCAAACCGGAAAACTGCTCCAGGTTCAGCTGCTGGTTGGCATCAGAAAGAGCCACCGCGGGATTGGGATGCACTTCCACCATAATTCCGTCTGCGCCCGCTGCCAGGGCGGCCTTGGCAATCGGCAGGACAATGTCCCTCCGGCCAGTGGAATGGCTGATATCCACCAGAACCGGCAGATGGGTCTCTTGCTTGAGAATCGGCACAGCCGAGATATCCAGCGTGTTCCGCGTTGCCTTCTCATACGTGCGGATGCCGCGTTCAATCAGCATCACCTGATCATTTCCCTGGGAGAGAATGTACTCGGCTGCATACATGAACTCCTCCATGGTTGCCGCCAAGCCCCGTTTCAACAAAACCGGCTTGCGCACTTTGCCGGCCTCTTTCAGGAGGGCAAAATTCTGCATGTTGCGCGCGCCGATCTGGATGACATCCACGTATTCCAAGGCCTGTTCCAAATCACCCGGCGTGACGATCTCGCTGACGACGGCCAGACCGAATTCATCGGCCACGCGCCGCAAAATGCGCAGCCCTTCCACGCCCAGTCCCTGGAAATCATACGGAGAGGTGCGAGGCTTAAAGGCTCCGCCCCGTAACAGCTTCACCCCTTCCTGCACCAGGACCTTGGCCACCGCCCGAACCTGTTCCTCGGTTTCGACGGAACATGGACCGGCCACCATCACCGGCTGATGGGGCTCACCCAGCACCACATCCCCAACCTTGACATGAGTGTTGCCCGATTTCCGCTTGCGGCTGACCAGCAACGCTTCCTTGCTGTCCTCTTTTTGCAACTTGAGGCTGGCCTTGAAAATCTCCTTGAACAAATGCTGTATCGTGGCATCATCAAATGGGCCCTCGTTCATCTCGATCAGCCGGGCCAGCATTTCCGACTCGCGAACCGGATCGTAACGGCGCACACCCTGCTTTTCCTTAAGTTGCCCAATTTGCTCCACGACAGCCGCCCGTTCATTCAACCATTTCAACAACTGGATATTGATTTCATCCAGGCGTTTCCGTAATTCTTCCAAACTGTTTCCATCCAGGCTGCTTCGTTCCAAACCTCTCCACTCCCTTAAATCGATCTTTTATTTTGTCTATTATAACGGATTTGCCTGCTGTCGTCACCCGGCACACGTTTCTGGCAGACAAATCATCTCATGGGAAATGCGGACAGATCATCACGTGGGGAAACACATGGGGAAATAAGAATTTCTGGGATGCAGCCTGCAAGGGTATAATGAAGGGGATAAAGGTAAAGTGAGAAAGCATCAATGAATGAGGTGATTGGCCATGGCAAACACGGTAATTGTGATGAAAGGGGATCAGACCGGGCAGGAGTTGCTGGAAGAGGCCCTGCGGATTCTGGCCCCAAATGTGATCGGGTTCGAGGTTTTGTTGGAAACGTATGACCTGAGCCTGGAACATCGCCGGCAAACACGAAACAAGGTGGTTTATGAGGCAGCCCAGGCGATGAAGCAGGCCGGCTACGGGATCAAGGCAGCCACCATCACGCCGGAAGAAAAAAATGACGTTGGCAGTCCCAACGCCATTCTCCGCGAAGAAATCGACGGCAAGGTCATCGTGCGAACCGGCCGCCGGATACCCGGGATTGTGCCCATCGCGGGCCTTCATGCCCCTATCTCCGTTGTCCGCATGGCCGTCGGCGATGCATACGGCGCCAAGGAATGGCGGGAAGGCGAAGGCCTGGAAGAGGTGGCCTACCGGACAGAAATGATTGACCGTGCCACCTGCCGGGCTGTCGCCGAATATGCCTTTCAGCAGGCCAAGCGGATGCGGGGCAAGGTGTTTGGCGGGCCGAAATACACCGTCAGCCCTGTCTATGAAGGCATGCTGAAGGAGGAAATGGACGCGGCCTCAAAGCGCCACCCGGAAGTGGAATACGAACCGCAACTGATTGATGCCACCTATGCGCTGCTCGTCTCTTCCGGCGGGGAACCGCTGGTCATTCCGGCGTTGAACCGGGACGGCGATTGCCTCAGCGATCTGGTGCTCCAGCTGTTCGGCAGCATCGCCGGCGCCGAATCGCTCCTCCTCAGCCTGGATGAACACCTCAGGACACGCGTGGTCATGGCGGAAGCCCCGCATGGCACAGCCCCCTCCCTTTACGGTAAAAACATCGCCAACCCGATGGCCATGATCCTGGCTTGCGCAGCACTCCTGAACCACTTCCCGGACAACAAGGGGCCGATCGCCGCCCGCGCTATTTATGAAGGAACCATCGAAGTGGTGCGGGAAGGCACCCGCACACCGGATCTGGGGGGAACAGCCACCACTTCCGAATTTGTCGATGCCGTGATCAAGAAAGTACAGACCAAACTGGACGCCTGGGATGCCATTCATTACGAACTGTAGCCGATGCCAGCTTCAGCCATCGATCAGCTTCGCGCCAGTACTTCTTCGCGCCAGGGCTTCACGCTATGTATCAGGTAGAAACCAGCTGCGCCCAGGCGCGGAGCTTCTCCTCAATCTCTCCCATCCAGCGAGCATCTCCCAATGAACGGGCCAAAAGCAACAGATCCAGCAGTTCATCCACCTTAATCCGGCGCATCGCTTCCGTCCAATGCTCCTTCCCGTTCCCGGTCGCCTCATCGGCCGCCTCGACCAATACCTGTGTAAAAGAGGAAACCTCTTGAAAAGCCACAAGTTGGGATTTCGGATGATCCCCCAACTTTTTCAGCAACGCTTTCAGTTCCGGTTTCACCTCTTCCACCACCTGCGTCCGTCCGCAAGCACGGCAAGAGGTGACCGGCACATTTTTTATTTCAACTTGGCCCTGATAAACCAAGGTGCGAAGCTGAATTTCCATCGTTTCCCCACATTGACAGCGAATTCCCATCGCGAATCCAAACCATCCTTTCATTTCCATCCAATATCTCATGAATCCTTGGATTCTGATTGATCTGATTCGCGATGGATGATGGAAATCCTGCTTGTGACGGATAGTACTTATTGGCACGAATGCTTGAAGATGACACTCGGGAACGGCACGCAGGGCTAGGCAAAAACTTCCGTCCTGCGCGGCCGGCGACGGGCCACGCCGGTACGAATGGCCGCCTCGATGACCGCCTCCCGAACCCGTTCCACCACCTGTTGATGGAAAACGCTGGGAATGATGTAGGACTCATTCAACTCCTCATCCGAAACGACAGAGGCGATCGCTTGTGCAGCCGCCAGCTTCATCTCTTCGTTAATCTGGCTTGCCCGACAATCCAGTGCCCCGCGGAAAATCCCCGGAAAACAGAGGACATTGTTAATCTGGTTGGGAAAATCGGAACGGCCGGTCGCCATCACCCGTACATAGGGCGCCGCCTCAATCGGATCAATCTCTGGAATCGGGTTGGCCATCGCAAAGACAATCGGATCGCGGGCCATCTTCTTCACATCATCCACTGTCAGCGTATTGGGCTGGGACACGCCGATGAACACGTCCGCACCGACAATGGCATCCGACAGTGCCCCCTTGACGTTTTCCAGATTGGTGTTTTCAGCGAACCAGCGGTGGTTGTATTGGGTATACTGCCCGTTTCGTTCGATCACGCCGGCCCGCGCAATGCCGATGATGTTCTTTACCCCGGCGCTGAGCAACATTTTGCCGATCGCCACGCCGGCAGCACCTGCGCCGGAGATCACCACCTTGATGTCTTCAATGCGCTTGTTCACGATTTTCAGGGCGTTCAACAAGCCAGCCAGCGTGACCACTGCTGTTCCGTGCTGATCGTCATGGAACACCGGTATGTCCAGTTCCTCTTTCAGCCGCTCCTCAATTTCAAAACAACGGGGTGAAGAAATGTCCTCCAGGTTGATGCCGCCAAAGGCGGGAGCAATCAACTTCACCGTCCGGACAATTTCATCCACATCTTTCGTATCCAGGCAGATGGGCACCGCGTCGACGCCGGCAAATTGCTTGAACAGTACCGCCTTGCCTTCCATCACCGGCATCGCCGCCTTCGGTCCGATATCCCCCAGGCCGAGCACCGCCGTCCCGTCACTGACCACAGCCACGGTGTTGCGTTTCATGGTAAAGGTAAAGGCCAGGTTTTCGTCCTCATGAATCGCCATGCTGACCCGCGCCACACCCGGTGTGTAGACACGCGACAGATCATCCCGGTTTTTGATGGGAAATTTCGGCTGGGTCTCCAGCTTGCCGCCCAGGTGCATCATGAAAACCGAATCGGAAACATGGACCAGCTTCACTCCCAGGATCTGTTTGACCACTTCCACGATCTGATCCGCTTGCTGCTGATCCGCAACATTGATCGTCAAATCGCGCACCGTATACTCCGGCGTCGACTCGATCATGTCGATGCCTACCACATCCCCGCCCGCTTCGCTGATCGCGGAAACGACAGAACCAAAAGAGCTGGGAGGGGAGATCTCCAGGCGAAGGATCACATTTGGATTGGCTTTTGTTGGCAACGTCATCGATGGCATACCTCCTTTTTAGGCCTCGATTCAATGGCAATCGATTTTGCCGCTCCTTCGGCTTCCATATTCGGGAACTACAAAGATACTAATCCTGGTTCACTTTCCAGAAGGATACCATACAACGCAATAAAAACATAGAGCCGATTTGCGACGATCCCATTGTTTTATAACAGAATGAATAGATGTCTGATATTATAACACAGGACAAAACGATAGAAAATCCCAAAAGGAAAAAAATTTTTCGGTCAATCCTGCAGCACATCCAATCGTTTTCCCTGCCGCCTTCCATAACCGATCCACACGAGCAAAATCAGGAATACGCCCAGTAAGCCTGCCAATCCAGTCAACCCATTCAACAGGTCATTTCCTCCCTGAAGATGCAGCAGGGAGACGCCACCCAGCCCATTGATCGTGCCGTGATAAATGGCCGGCGCCAGAACCGATCCGGATTGGCTGCGGATGTACGTCAATATCACTGAATGCAGCACGCAGAAGAGGAGCATCATGCCGACGCCAGCCAGCCGGTGCACCGGATAATTATGTCCCAGCAGCAAGATGAGCGGCGCATGCCAGAGGCCCCAAATCAGCCCGATCAACAAAGACGATTGCCAAAAACCAAGCGGACGGAAAACCTGGTATAAATACCCTCGCCAGCCTGCTTCCTCGCCAAACGCAAACACCGCATTGACGCTGATCCCCGCCACCATTCCCGAGACCAAAGCCAGCCAGAAAACGGGAAAACGGCTTGCCTGTTCCATGATGTTCGCCATTTCCTCATCCGATAAGTTCTGTCCCATTCTTTCAACCTGGATCCCCTCCTTGGCCGGGGCAAAATCCACTCCAGGAAAAAACAGGTTGATCCCCAATGTGAGCAGGACGAGCAGCGGCGGCAGCAGCCATGCCATGGTGAAAAACCGGTTCCAGCGAAAACGGATGCCCAACATCTCTTTCACGGAGCGCCGATCGACAAACCGCGCCAAAACAACGGACACAGCCAACGGCACGAGCATATACAGCGACAACGCCAGCATCCATATTGGGACGGGCCAATGCCGGCCGAGCAAATAGGCCAATCCGAACAACCCCCAGTTGATGATGAACGTCAAAAGAACAAAACGAATCGCTTTCCTCCGGTTTTCCTGCGTCATCACCCAATCACGCCTCTCCGAATCATTTTTATCAAGCCATCTATCCATCAGCCAATCAGAAGGCTCACCATCAGAATGCCAAGCGGCAACCCAAGGATCAGCAAGAGAAAAAGCCAGGCGGCCGGCCGGGCAAAGTTGAGCGTAAAGCCGATGCCAAAGCGTTTCTCCAAAAATAGCGCCGGGTCATCCGGATTGAAGTAAAACTGTCCCAGTTTCCAGTACCGGTCGTCATCCCTGTTCATCAGCCTTTCTCCATCCTGGGCCTTTACGCGCACGCGGCTTCCGCCCTGACCCGTCCGGAATGACAGCGCCAGCGTCCAAACCAGCACCACCGCCGCAAAGAGGGAGCTAATGATTGCCGTGACAAACCCAGGTACAGCCACAATGAACGTCAACTGCGCATAAAAGAACAACAGCGTGATCAAGAGCGTATTCCAGATGAGAAAAGCTGACCACCGGCGGCGAAAAATCACGTTTCTGCTGCGCGATGTTTCAGGGTCATCCGGATCCAATTGCTGCTTGGCCAGGCCAATGGTCCAGTTGACGAATCCCATCAGGCAGATGATCCCCAATTGGAACAGCGGAAAAAGGGACATGGTGCCCCATGATTTGTCCGCCCAGTTGGTCACCTGCCCGGAAAAGTTGTATTGCATGGGCACTTTCTCCGGGATGCGATCCCAAAAGATGACGGTCATGCCCACTGTAAGCAACATCACGAAAATGGACGGCAGGAGCCAGAAGTTCGAATATCGAAGCGGCTGCTCCCGGAAGCGCGTATCAACCACCACCTTTTCCACATAACCGGTTTGCCACTGGCGTTCCGCTTTGAGCCACTTCATCCGGAAGTGATAATGCAAATAAAGGCCAAAATGAAGGGCCAGCACAAGCAGCGGCAAAGCGGTCAACATGGCCCCTTGAAGCCCCTCGCCCACCGGCACGCGCCGCGCCAACCATGTCATCAGCAGGAGGCCGGCGACCAAAAGCACAGCGCTTCCGCCCGCAAAACGCCGGACAAACTGCTTGCGCATCTGGACCAATTCTTCGTCGGCGTATACCTCTTTTGGAATCGACACGCCGAAACTTTCCGTTCGACGGGTTAAATAGGGTATACTGGCCAGCAATACCACAACCGGCACCATCGTCAACGTCTCGATCAGCATGGCAATGAAAAGTTCCTGATTCATCTCATTCTCCTCCTTGCCCCCGGAATTGCGCATACAACGCACGGCATACCTCTAGAAACCGCTCCTCATCCAGCCTCCGGCAAATGCTCTCGGCCACCAGCGGTTTCAGCATCGCCTCAAGCCGTTGGAGATAGGCCTCATCGGCACCGGGAAAACCTTCCGTGTTCACCACCGCTCCCCGTTTCCGATGTGTCTGGATGAACCCTTCCTGTTTCAGCAACTGATAAGCCTTGTTGACCGTGTGCATGTTGATTCCCAAATCGGCCGCCAGCATCCTTACGGATGGCAGTTCATCGCCCGGTTTCAGTTCTCCCTTGGCAATCCCTTCGAGTATGCCGTTCACCAATTGGGTGTAGATCGGAACATCCGATTGCAAATCCAGCTCGATGAACATGGCATTGGCGCACCTCCTTTATTCCATCTGTTATATATATTATATAACAGATAAAAAAGAAAAATCCACCTCAAATCAAGCGGATGGCCGCCGGAGATGGATTTGCACAAAAATGGGTTCACATGATCGGAAGGAAAGGTAAAGATCAGGTAAAGCATTCAGTACACAGTAGCGACGCCAAACATGAAAAAAGACGGCATTCGTGTTACAATGCCAATTAAAATGCCATCCATCGTCATCTTCGTCCCGGCCTCATAGAAAGATCAGGAAAGGATCAGGAAAGGATGCTGGCCTTGACTCGCACACGATTATACATCCTGCTCATCGGCGTGATGGTGATCTGGGGACTCAACGTCATCGCCGTCAAGTTCATCGTTGACCAGTTTGCGCCCGTCACGATCACCTCGCTCCGGATCTTTACCGCTTCCCTGTCGCTGATGCCGCTCCTTGTTTTAAGGCGGCTCTGGCGGAAGCTGACCCGGCGCGAGATGACGTATCTTTTCACCATTTCCCTGACAGGCATTCTGGGCCATCACTTTTTTCTCTCGGTCGGACTGGCAAATACCACCTCCGCCAACGGCGGGCTCATTCTCGGCACGATCCCGATCGCCACGTCCATCTTGGCCGCGGTCATGTTGGGAGAACGGCTGTCCCCGTTCCGGATCGGCGGACTGTTGTCCGGATTTGCAGGCGTCGTTCTGATCGTGCTGGCCCAGCAGACGGGCTCCTGGCACCTGTCGATGGGCGACCTGTTTGTCTTTTTCGCCGTTGTGGCCCAGGCAATCAGTTTCGTTTTGGTGAAAAAGGCCACCGCTACGCTGGAAGCCGCCTATGTGACGGGCATGTCCCAGCTCATCGGTTCCTTTCTCCTTTTTTTGCTGGCCCTGCAACTGGAACCGCACGGCATGGCCAGTCTGACCCAGGGAACGCTCCTGGCTTGGTCGGTCTTTCTGGCATCCGGCGTACTGGCCACAGGGCTGGGACATCTCCTGTACAACACGGCCATTCACCAGGTGGGCACGGCCGAAGCGGCCATCTTCCTGAATCTGACGCCTTTGTTTTCCCTGCTGGGAGCGGTATGGTTCCTCGGCGAGCCGCTCCATCCGGAACATCTGGTCAGTTTTCTCTTCATCGCCGCCGGGGTGTTCCTGGGCACCGGCATGGTCGATGAATCCATGCATCGCAGGCGGATGAAACGGCAAGCCGAGAAACGTCTGGCACAGGAATGTCAGTCGCTGGAACAGTGAAACGACTCTCCCGGAAATCCTGCCCCTCACATTTCCCCGGCCACGGTCTGATTCACGCTGCTTGCCGGCTTACGTCCGAGAAACAGATGATACAGCACCGGAACAATCACCAGCGTCAGCAGTGTCGAGGTGGTCAATCCGCCCACCACCACCGCTGCCAGCGAACGGGACAACAGGCCACCTGAGGTGCTGAACAACAGGGGCGTCAGCGCCCCAATCGTGGCGATGGCTGTCATCAAGATGGGACGCAACCGGGTCATGCCGGCTTCTTCCAGCGCTTCCTCTACGGGCATCCCCTGCAGCCGGTTTTTCTTCACCCGGTCGAGGAGGACAATCGCGTTGGTCACGACGATGCCGTTTAACATCAGCAAGCCAACCATGGCCGGCATGCCGATCGGCTCCTGCAGGAAGAAAAGCCCGGCCAGGGCGCCAATCACTGAAAAGGGAATGGCAAAGAGGATCACAAACGGCACGAGGGCCTCGCCGAAGGCTACCGCCATCACCACGTAGACCAGGAGAATGCTGAGCATCAGGGCAATCCCCATGTTTTTGAACCCGTCACTCATCGCTTTCGAGGCTCCCTCAAAATACCAGCTGACCCCATCCGGCAGCTTCAGGCCTTCCAGCCGTTCCTTCGCCTCCTCCAAAACCTTTCCGGTGTTGGAATCGGTGATTAGCCCCTGAATCATGGCATACTCCCGCTGGTTGAGGCGCATCACGCTGCGCACCGAACGGATCTCCTTCAGCTGCCCAATCTGATCCAGCTGGACGGCCTCGCCGAGAATGTTGGGAATCTCCTGGCTGCCCAGCTGCTCGATGGTAGACACGGGTTTGCGTTGAAGCCCCAACATCACATCGGTATCCTGCCCATCCAGCGAAAGCTGGGTGACCGCCTCTCCCTGAATGAGCGTCCGCAGGTTCATCCCCACCATGCCCGGATTCAGCCCGTGCCGTGCCAATGCATCCTCATCCAGCACCAGCTCTACTTCCGGAATCTCCGCTTTCAGGGAAGTGTCCAAATCGGCCAACCCGGGAACCGCCTTCAATGCATGCAGCATCTGATCGCTAGCCTGGCGGATCGTTTCAATATCCGGACCGTTGACAACCAGGACAAACTCATTGGCCTGTCCTCCGACAAGCCCGCCGATCTCGGTCACCGTCACGCTCTGCGCCTCTTTCAGGCCGCTGAATTCCTGGCGCAACGACCCGATCAGGGAAGAAACCTCGGCTTCCGGCACGTCCTCAGCCACCTTAAAGGCAATGGCTGCGTAGTCGTTTTTTCCGGATACGGTGGCGGCCACCCACTGAATCCCTTCCTTGCTCAAGAGCGTCTCTTCCACCTTGCGGGTGACTTGATCCAGTTTCTTGATCGTCGTTCCTGTCGGCATACGGACCTCCACCGCGTAATCCAACACCTTCTCCTGCGGCAGGAAGTTAAAGCCCAGCCTCGGGACCATCAAGCCGACACTGGCCATCAGCAGCAGGAAGGCCAGGCTCAGTGTAGCCAGACGATGGTGAAGCGACCAGCGCAAGACCCGCCGGTAGATTCGCTGCAAGGCGTTGACGCGCGGCTCCTCCGGTTTCAGGTTAAGCAGGAACAGCCGGGAGAACAGCGGGACGACTGTCACTGCCACCAGCAGGGAGAAAAGCAGTGAAATCACCACGGTCCAGGCCAGCGGCGCAAAAAATTTGCCGACAATGCCCGAGACAAACCCCATCGGCAGAAACACCGCCACGGTGGTGATGGTGGACGAGGTAATGGCATTGGCCACCTCCTGGGTGGACTGCGCGACCAACTCCGCATCCCGTTCCCTGGACAGGCGGACCCGGCGGAAAATGTTTTCGATGACGACAATCGAATCATCCACGACCCGCCCCACCGCCACGGCAATCCCGGACAGCGTCAGGAGGTTGAGCGTATAGCCCAGGTACCTGAGCACGATCAGAGAAGTCAGGACAGACAGCGGAATCGAAATCACCGCGATCAGCGTAGAACGCAGATTCCGCAAGAAAAGAAGCGTCACCGCAACAGCCATCAAAGCCCCCAGCAATGCCTCCCGGAGCATGCCATGGACGGAGGCTTCAATTTGGGTGGACTGATCCCGCAGCACTTCCACCTGGTAGCCTTCCGGCAACGGATGATTGCTCAGCACCTTCTCCACCTGTTCCACGATGGACACCACATTGGTTCCCGTCTCCGGAATCACTTCCAGAATGACGGCCGGTTTCCCGTTAACGCGGCTCAGCGTCGTGGCCTCATCCGTTTCATAGGTGATTTCGGCGATGTCTCCCAGCTTCAGCGTTTCGATTTTCGCTTCGGCAGAAATGGAGGCGTTTGACTTGTTTCCGGACGGGCTTGCCGGGGATTGCGGATGGCTCTGGGACAGGGATGCGCCCGCCTGCGATACCTTCTGGCCGAGCTGCTGGAATTGCCGCTGGAGCTGCTGCAACGTTTGTTCCTGCTGTCGGATCTTTTGCTGAAGGGCTTGAATCTCCTCCTCCGGCACCGCTTCCGGTTCCGTCTGCCGCTGTGCCAACAGCTGCTGCAACCGCGATTGATCCTGCATCTGCTGGCCGGCCAGTTGTTGAATTGCCGCCAATAGATGGATTTGCTGCTGTTGCCATCCCTGCACCTGGCCAAGCTGGCCCATTCCCTTGCCAAGCTCCTGCAGGTGTCCGCCCATGCTGTTCATGCCATCACCGATGGAATGAAACGCCTTATCCAGTCCCGACAGGTCCTGCTTGACCACCGGCAGTTCAATCTGCTTCAATTCCTCAATCGATTCCAGCTTCTGGTTGACCCGGATGGGAAACCGCCGGTCAGCAAAAGCGATCTCTCCGGTCGGGACCGAAAGGTTGTTGGCGATAATCGCCTGTTTGACCTGATCCATCGTCAGGTGATGTTTCTTCAGGGCGTCCGGGATCAGGCGGACGTACACTTTTTTCTCTTCGGCGCCCGTCAGCTTGATCTCAGAAACCCCTTCAATCGCCTCCAGCGAGGGGAGCAGCCGCTCCTCAACATGTTGCTGCACCTTGGCCAGTTCCTCTTTCTCCGCATAGACGCCGATGCTGTAGACAGCCGGATTTCCCGAAGGAGACTGGCGGTAAAACTGAGGCTGCTTGACCTCCTCCGGCAACTTGACCCGCTGCAAGGCATCGCGCACTTCCCGCTCCGCCTCATCTAACTTTACATCCATTTCCATCTCCAATGTCGCATAATAGACGTTGGGATTCCCCTCGGAGTAAATGTTCTTGACACCCTTGATGTTCCGCAGCTGCGCCTCCAATGGCTTGCCGATATCGTTCATCGCCTGTTCCGCGGAAGCGCCGGGATAGGGAATGACGACAGTCAGATAAGGAATATCCACATTTGGAAATTGTTCAATGTTCATTTGCTGTACAGACAACAGTCCACCGCCGATGATCATGGCGATGATCAGCAAAACGACAACCGCATTTTGCATACTGAAACGAATCAGCCTGCTCATATCTCCCGTCCTTTTCTAAGAATTTGTAAACATGGCAACCTTTTTCATCCGCGGTTATTATACTTGAGTCGGGACAATTTTTCACCTGGACCCGGGAACGAAAACGTCCCGACCAGAGTCTGATCTGTAAACAAAAAACTCTGGTATCCCCTCATGGATGGATGAAGGGACTTGCCAGAGTCCTCATCACGGTTGCTGCCGTCTCACTTTTGTTACTGCGCCATGGACGTTTCCGGTTGCGTTTGGATGATGCGCTGTTCCTTTAGTCTCTCCATTTGCTCCTGCGTCAGTCCGAGCCGTTCCGCCAGAACCTCTTCCGTATGCTGACCGAGGAGCGGCGGGCTGGAGGTTATCCCGACCGCCGACTCTGACAATTGGACCGGCAGCCGAGGCAGGCGGATATTTCCGAGCGTCGGATGTTCCACCTCTTGCAGCATCCCGACCGCCTCTACCTGCGGATCATCCAGGAGGCTGCCTATCCGGGTTACCCGGGAGCAAGGCACGCCGGCGGCACTCAATCGTTCCAGCCATTCCGCCGATGTCCTGGTTTGAAGAATGCGGATGATTTCCCGATCCAGCTCTTTCCGATGGCGGACTCTCGAAAGGTTGGTGGCATACCGTTCGTCCGCCAGCCACTCCTCTTTTCCCAACGCGGCAGCCAGTTTGGCAAAAAGGTTGTCGTTGGATATCCCGATCAACAACTCCTCATCCGCCGTCGGATAGGCATCATAGGGAGCAAACGCGGCATGCCCCGCCCCCATCTTCTCGGGTTCCTGTCCAGTGGCCAGATAAGCGAGGAGATGGTATCCGACCCACGACAGTCCCGTCTCAAACAGCGAGGCGGTCACCCGTTGCCCTTTTCCCGTCGAGCGACGCTCATATAGCGCCGCAAGCACCCCGACGGCGGCCCACAGGGCGCTTCCCTGATCGAGGATGGACACGCCGGCGCGCACGGAGGGGCCTCCGGGCGCACCGGTCACTGTCATGATCCCCGTCCGCGCCTGCAACAGGCCGTCATATCCGGGTTTCTCACGCTCCGGCCCCGCCTGCCCGTAGGCGGAAATGGTACAGTAAACCAACGAAGGGTTCAGCTGTTTCAGCCGCTCGTACCCAAAGCCTAGCTGCTCCGCCTTTCCGTAACGAAAGTTTTCAACAAACACATCCGCCTGTTCGATCAGCCGGTACATCAAGTCCCTGCCCTGCGGCGTGCGGATGTCGATCACAACCGACTTCTTGTTCCGGTTGATATTGAGAAAATAACAACTTTCCCCGCCGATGTGCGGGCCCATGCCGCGGGCGTCATCCCCTCTGCCGGGACGCTCCACCTTGATGACCTCTGCTCCCAGATCGCCGAGGATCATGGTGACACTGGGTCCGGCGATGTTGGCCGTCACATCCACCACTGTCACGTCTTGCAATGGCTTGCCCACCGCCTCACCCCCTTCCTCATCCATGAACATGATACCGCCCACGCTTCCGGCAAAATGTAAGGAAGCCTCATTCTTTCGGCCGCTTCGGAATCAGGGCCTTCCGTTCAAAGGTCAGCACGGTTTCGCCGCGCTGGTTCCAGGCGCGTGTGCGAACGTGGACAATGCCGCGATCCGGCTTGCTTTGCGATTCCACTTTGTCCAGGACGGTGGTCTCTGCGTAAATCGTGTCGCCATGGAATGTCGGACCGACGTGCTTGACGTTGGAATACTCCAGGTTGGCGATCGCCTTGCCGCTGATCGAACGGACAGTCATGCCAACAACGATACTGAACACCAACGTGCCGACCACCAACCGCTGTCCGTGCTGCGTGCCGGCTGCATAGTGGGCATCGATATGCAAGGGGTGATGGTTCATTGTCAGCATCGAAAACAAGGTGTCATCATACTCCGTGATCGTCCGGCCAGGCCAGTGCCGGATCACCTCGCCCACTTCAAAATCCTCAAAATAACGTCCAAATTCCTCCATCCTCACCTTGTTTTGCTCCATTGTCGCTCCTCCTTATTGTTATCTATCTGTATTGGTCATCTATTGTATCTGTTTCTATTTGATCAATAAGAACGAGGCAGTCCCAATACATGTTCGGCAACATAGGAAAGAATCAGATTGGTGGAAATCGGCGCCACTTGGTACAGGCGGGTCTCCCTGAATTTCCGCTCCACGTCGTATTCTTCCGCGAAGCCAAAACCGCCATGGGTTTGCAGCGCCACGTTTGCCGCCTCCCACGAAGCGTCAGCAGCCAGCAATTTGGCCATGTTGGCTTCCGCGCCGCAAGGTTGTCCCTGATCAAACAGCGAAGCCGCATGGAACCGCATCCGGTCAGCCGCTTCAATGTTCACGTAGGCCCGGGCGATCGGGAACTGGATGCCCTGGTTCTGTCCGATCGGGCGGTTGAAGACCACGCGCTGCTTGGCGTAATTGACGGCCCGTTCGATAAACCAGCGGCCGTCTCCGATGCATTCGGCGGCGATCAAGATGCGCTCCGCGTTCATGCCGTCCAGAATGTAACGAAAGCCCTTTCCTTCCTCGCCAATCAAATTTTCGACCGGAACTTCCAGGTTTTCGATAAACAATTCCGTCGTGGAATGGTTCATCATCGTGCGAATCGGGCGAATGGTGATCCCGTTCCCCACCGCTTCCCGCAAATCAACCAGCAAAACAGATAAGCCCTCCGTCCGCTTTTTCACCTGATCGATCGGGGTGGTGCGGACCAGCAGCAACATCAAATCGGAATATTCCGTTCGTGAGATGAACACCTTTTGCCCGTTGACAATATATTTGTCCCCTTTGCGCTCGGCAAAAGTCCGCAGTTTCGTCGTATCAGAACCGGTATTGGGCTCTGTCACGCCAAATGCCTGCAGCCTCAGCTCGCCGCTGGCTATCTTCGGCAGGTATTTTTTCTTCTGCTCCTCGGAACCGTGACGCAGCAGGGTGCCCATGGTGTACATCTGGGCATGGCAAGCACCTGCGTTCCCGCCGCTGCGGTTGATCTCTTCCAGGACGATGGAGGCTTCGGTAATCCCCAGCCCGGAACCGCCATACTCTTCCGGAATCAGCACGGACAAATAGCCGGCCTTGGTCAACGCGTTGACAAACGCTTCCGGATATGCCCGCTCACGATCCAGTTCACGCCAATATTCGTCCGGATAATCGGCACAGATTTTCCGCACGGCTTGCCGCAGATCTTCGTGCAATTCTTTGGTTGCCAAGAGAAAACCTCCTTACCATTGGGATAATCAAAAGATAAAAACCAACAAAGGTTATAATTAAGGATACTGTATCCAATATCGGATGTCTAGCCTTAGTTCTTGGACTTATAGAGGTAGTGGTATGCGTGTACCGCAAATTCAATGGCTAGCCGTTTTTCCGGCGACATGAAATCGCTTCCCAGCAGTTCTTCCAGTTTTTGTATCCGGTGATACAGCGTTTGCCGCACCACAAACAATTTTTCCGCCGTCTCCCGTTTTGAACCATGGCAGGCCAGGTAGGTATACAGCGTCTGCATCAGTTCGCCATTGCGCTGCCTGTCGTAGTCGATGACAGGCTTCAGGTAATCCATGACAAATTCCTTCAGTTCTTCGTCGGATACGGCATCAAAAAGGCGGTAGATATGCAAATCTTCGTAAAACAGCCTGTTTTTCTTGCCGGCTTTTTCTTCAATCTCAAGCACTTTTTGCGCCATCTGAAAGCTTTTGCTGATGTGCGTGACATCGTCCACCATTTTTCCGACACCAAGCTTGAGCTCCGTAAAACCCACTTTATCCGATACGGCCGATCCCTTGATGCGCTCCAACGCTTCCGTGACGCGCGTTTTCCACGCTTGACCATCCCGTGTGTCAACCAGGATAAAAATGAGGAACGGTTCACGCATGGTGGAGAGCGTGATAAAACCGTACTGCTGAAAAATCGAACGGGCAATGACGGCCAAATGCAAGATTTGTGATTCGTTGAATGTCCTGTCAAAACTTTGCTGTTTCTCAATGCCGGCCACGCAGACACATCCCTTAAACGTTTTAAACGCAAACGTCTTGAAAGCGGGGTCGATGGTTTTCAGCCGACGGAACACTTCTTCATCCTGGTGTTTGCCGCTCAGCCAGTCATATATCCACTGATCTTCTTGATGCCGCCTTCTTTCTTCCACATACAATGTCCGCATCAGTTCCTGGGCCACCGCCGTGGCGCAGCGATCCAGGATTAAGGAATCAAATTCGGTGAGTTCACGGTTGCGTGAAATGAGTGCAAGATCAGCCCACTTTTGATTGAACGCCTGAACCGGTTTGACCGCGACGCACAAACCGGATCGCGCCAGCTCGCCGGAGCGGACCAGAGACAATATCTTTTCTCTTCTTTCTTCTGCCCCGGGATTCGGGATACAGAGCGCTTCCCCCTGCAGCGGAAGATAGGCGACCTGTACGTTCAAAAAGCGGTGAAGACGGTGCAAAATCTTCGGCAGGGCGTTGGCGGAAAGCAGCAGTTGATTCACCTCGTTTGAGAATCTTTCCAGTTGATCCACCATTTCATAGTGCTTGTTGATCAGCGCGCGGTGCAGATCCTGGGTAATATCGACATAAGGAATTTCATCCGCTTTCTCCCACACGATAACCGGAAAATGGTGCCGGTCGGCCATCTGAATCAAGTCATCCGGGATCTTTTCGAAGTAGTAGCCCAACTGGATGCAAAGCGCCGATACGTTCTTTTCAATCAACTGCTGAAGAAAAGAAAGGCGCAGATGCTTCTGTCCCCACACGATGCCTGTCGAGAGAATCAGCTCATGCCCATGCAGCAGCTCCCCGATTTCCGTGACTTCAAACACATGTACCCACTTGACGACACGGTTTAACCCTTCGTGGCCTGCTACCACTTTGGCCTTGCGAAACAGCGGCCGCTCAAGAATCTCCTTCACAGTCAATGTATGGTAAACGTCCATCGGAACGAATGCCCCCAAAAATAGACGAAATGTAAAATTTCAACGGCATATTATTAACATTTCGATACATGCCGCAATGAAATTTCATAACTTAGAATTTATGCGTGTACTGATATTTTATCGTATTTCACATCTTTGTAAAATTGGGTCGAGAAACTGATAGGATTTCGCAAGAAAGCTTCATCTCTTCAATTGATCAAAAATTTATAAAAGGAGTGGTTGTATGTAGATTCGGTGAAATACACAAAATATGAAAACGCTTTTTTGGCGCGAGATTTTTCTATGTATACTAGAAATCTTAAACACTATAATAAAAGCATTTCTATTAATCAAAATGATTATTTCTCAGCTTAATAAGGAGTGGTTGTAATATGGAAAAAGTTTTAAATACACAAACCAGCATGTCTTCCATTACAAGTAAAGAAGAAAGGAAAGAAGATTACGCATTGGAAAAAGTCCCACAGCATTATCGCATGAACTGGTGGTCAATTACCAACGTGGCCATTGGTGTAGCGACAGCACTTGTCTTTATGCAAATGGGCAGCCTAATGGCAGTATCATACGGTTCGGTTAATGCCCTGCTTGCTGAAATATATGCGACTGTGATTACTGGAGTTCTGGGAATTGTAATCGCATACTTTGCCGCAAAATCTGGGTTGAACGTCAATCTGATGGCCCGTGGCGGTGGATACGGATATATTGGCGCTTCGATCACTTCATTTATCTATGCTATCAATTTCATTATGTATTGTGCCATTGAAGGAGCCATTATGGCTGGAGCGGTTTACGAATATTTGCCACAGATTCCATTATGGGTTTATATGATCTTTTTTGGTCTCGTCGTTATTCCTTTCAACTGGTTTGGTGTGAGACAGTTGGATCAATTTCAGAAGTGGTCGTTGCCAATTTTCATCATTTTACTCATTGCAGGCATGATTGCAGCAGCGAAAATGGAACCGGCTTATTCGGGATCAGTGTGGACGTACCTACCCGAAAACGCGAAGATTGGAGGAATCGCATTATTGACTTGTATCGGAACAATGAATGGCCTGGTAGGCATTGTTGCTTTGCTGCTATCCGACTACGCCCGATTCATTAAATGGGAACAATTCAAGATTGGCGTTTTTGCAGTAGGTTTTATTCCACCACTGGTCTGCTTTTTCCTCATGGGCGTCATTGGCATTTGGTTCGGCGTACGCTTCATGGAAGCCAATCCAGGAGTTTATTTCGTACAAGCCATAGGTATTTTTGGAGCGTTATTTTCTATAATTACTCAATTTAGAATAAATATCACTAATTTATACAGCGGTTCTCTTTCGTTATCCAACTTCTTCGAAAATGTCTTTAACTTTAAGCCTGGTCGCACGTTCTGGGTGGTTTTTGTTTCTGTCACAGCGATTATTTCGATGCTTGCTGGGATTTTAGATCACCTTGGTCCGTTGCTTACTTTCCAAGGAGTTTTTCTATTTGCCTGGGCAGCTACGATCGTCGCTGACGCCATTATTGTAAAAAAAGTGTTAAAATTAGGACCGAATTATTTCGAATATCGCAGAGAATATCTGTATGCTTGGAACCCTGTCGGGGTTACTGCTCTAATCATCGCAAGTATCCTAGGAACATTTGCAGCCTTTGGTTTCATGGGCACACTACTTCAAAATATCGCAGCATTCTTTGCTGGAATCGTTGCCTTCATTTTGGTCATCGTACTGGCATTAGTAACCCAAGGAAAATATTATGCCAAACAAATCGTTACAGACCACCCTGTAGAAGAAGTTATTTAGCAAATTTTCTAAATTATTAAATTTAATCTTCAGATTTGGAGGATGATATTATGACCCAATACCGCATTGCCATTGATGTCGGAGGAACATTTACAGGTGTCATTGCTTTCAATGAACATGACGGAAAGATGCTCGTGACAAAAGTGTCATCCACTCCATCTCATCCAGAGACAGGCGTAATCAACGGAATTGAAAAGTTAAACCTATCAGGAAAAGAGATCAAAATGTTCTCTCACGGAACCACTGTTGGCACCAATGCGTTAATCGAACGTAAATTGCCAAAAACAGCACTCATTACCACCAAGGGATTTAGAGACGTTCCGGAAATTCGCCGTGGAACCAAACTCGATTTGTGGGATGCGTATAAAGATGTAGCACCCCCCTATATTCGGCGCCGGGATCGCTTCGAAATAGAAGAAAGAGTGGATTATTCGGGAAAAATTTTGGTTGAAGTTAGTGAAGATGAAGTCAGGCAGCTTGCACAAAAACTGAAAAAACGCAAGTATGAATCGGTTGCTATTTGTTTTATCAATGCTTATGTAAACGGAACCAATGAAGCCAGATTAAAAAAGATTCTAGAAGAAGAATTGCCCGGCGTGTATATTTGTACATCCAGCGAAATCTTACCAGAGATATTTGAACATGAACGAATGAGCACTACAATCATCAATGCCGTTCTGGGTCCAAAGGTCAGTCATTATATTAGCTTACTAGAAAACAAGATGAAAAACAAAGGTTATGAAGGCGATATTTTGGTTGTGCATTCGGGTGGCGGCGTGATGACATCAAAAACTGTTCCTCGTTATGCAGCACGTCTGGCAAGTTCCGGCATCGCCGCCGGAGCAATCGCAAGTCAATATATCGCCAACTTATGTGGGTTCAAAAACGCAATAGGGCTTGACATGGGGGGGACCAGTACCGACATTTCCCTCATGTATGAAGGAAATCTACGCATTACAAAAGATTGGTATATCGAATACGGATATCCGATTGGGTTTCCAAGTATTGAGATTTTAACGATCGGGGCCGGCGGGGGCAGCCTGGCTTGGATCGATGAGGGCGGCTCGCTACGCAATGGTCCGCAAAGTGCCGGCGCCGAACCTGGGCCAGCCTGTTATGACCTCGGAGGGACAGAGCCAACCAATACAGACGCCAATCTTGTTCTCGGTCGCCTGAATACCAAGCTGTTAGATGGTCAAATGGAATTAAACAAAGAAGCGGCATTGAAAGCGATACGAAAAATAGGCGAAAAATTCAGGTACACGGATTATGAAGCAGCCAACGCCATATTAAAAGTGGCCAATGCAAATATGTGTGATGCGCTACGTTTGATTTCCGTCCGGCGCGGCTATGATCCACGAGAATTTGTACTTGTTGCATTTGGAGGTGCCGGTCCATTGCATAGCGCATACCTGGCTAAAGAAATGGATATTCCGCATGTCATCATTCCGCCTCATCCAGGAGTAGCTGCTGCGCTGGGCTGTCTGTTAGTTGATGTACGCCATGACGTATCGAAGACATTTGTAATAAGTGTAAACGAGGTAGCAGCTGAAGAATTGGAAGAAGAATTTTCCAACTTGGAAAAAGAAGCAATCCAGCTTCTCGAAAAAGACGGCATAGGTCCTGAAAACATGAAATTGATCCGCTATATAGAAATGCGCTACCTAGGACAATGGCGCTCACTACATGTTTCTTTAAGCAAACCAATTCAATCGCTCAGTACGGCTCTTGAGAAATTTCATCAAGAACACGAGAGAGAATTTGCCTTCTCAAACCGGGATCAAGGTGTAGAAATTTACGGTTTGCGAGTGGAAGCCATTGGTACAGTACCAAAACCCGAATTGCCCAAAAAAGAACCGAAGGGAACATTGGAAGGGGCACTAAAAGAATCAAGAGATGTATATTTCGAAGAGACCGGAGGATTTGTTCGGACACCCATCTATTACCGTCCGGATATTCCAATACAGGCAGAAATATACGGACCTGCTGTTGTAGAAGAATTGGATTCCACTATTTTGATTCCACCAGGGTTCCATGCAAAGGTTGATGAATATGGCAATCTCATCATATCTTACAAAAATTAGATGAACAGGAGGGTAAGAAAGCCATGACTAATGTTAAAACTGTTAACAACAAAGTCAAACTAGACCCAGTAACGTTCGAAGTATTGAAAAACGGTTTTATCAACTTGGTTGATCAAATGGCGGAACAAATACTGAGAACTTGTTATTCCTTTGTGATTTATAACCGAGATTTCAGTTCTGCTTTGTGTGACGCAGATGGGAACACAGTCATGCAGGGAACGCAAGACATTTCCGTTCATGTGGGAACCTTGCATCTGACAGCAAAAGCGGTGATTGAGGACTTTGGAGACGACATTCATCCGGGTGACGTGTTTCTTGTAAATGACCCATACAGAGGTGGCACCCATTTTAATGATGTGCGGGTCATCCGTCCAGTTTTTTACAACGATAAATTGATCGCTTTTATGCAGTCGAATGGTCACTGGGCGGATATGGGTGGTTCGGTACCAGGATCTTTTGATATTAATTCGAAAGACCATTATGGTGAGGGTGTACGTATTCCGCCCGTACGAATTTGGAGCAAGGGAAAATATTTATCAGATGTTGCTAATCTTATCGTTTCTAATATGCGTGTACCAGAAGAACGATTAGGAGATTTGCGCGCCCAAGCTGAAGCAACAAAGGTAGCAGAAAAACAATTAATCCGACTTGTGGAAAAATACGGGTTGGATACCGTCTTAACGGCATTTGAAGAAGTGCAGGACTATGTAGAAAGACTAACGAGGGCTAAATTGAAAGAATTACCAAACGGAACTTGGGAGACGGTGGATTACATCGATATGGATCCTGAATTGGGAGACGGTTTAATTCCGATCCATGTCAAAATGACGATCAAAGATGGCGAGATTTATTATGATCTGGAAGGTTCGCATCCGTATATCGGATGTTTCTTGAATTCCGCATTTGGCTCTACTCTATCTGCCCTTTATGCGGGAACAAAAACATTTTTCCCAGATGTACCGCTCAACTCAGGATTCTATCGAGTCATTCACACCCATTTACCCGAAAACTCGGTGGTAAATGCGCCTTGGCCAGTGGCCGTGACCGGATTTTGTTCTGGGGCCTATGAGAAAATTATGAACGCCTGCTTTGAACTTTGGTCAAATATCATCCCTGAAAGAGCCCTCGCCTGCTCGTTTAACTTGGAATACCTTTTAATTGGGGGTTGGGACAAACGAGCAAATTATGACCGTTATTTTATGTGGTATGACTGGATGGCCGGAGGGCACGGAGGACGCAGCGATCGCGACGGTGCCAATGCCCTTTCACCTGTATTTGGTCTCGGGTTGAGCATTCAGCCTTGTGAAGGTCAGGAACGACTTTCCCCCGTCATTACCACAAAGCATGAGATTATCCCCGATTCAGGAGGGCCAGGAAAATACCGTGGTGGATGCGGGGTAGAAAAGGGAGGCATCCTGACCAAAGTGAAAGATACAGTGATGTCCTATTGTTGCGATCGTTCCCGCTCCGTAACCTGGGGGTTATTTGGAGGACTGCCATCCTATCCCCACGGGGCGTGGTTAAATCCAGGAAAAGAAAACGAACAGTTTTTAGGCGCCATTTTTTCCAATGTAAAAGTAAAAGAAGGAGACAGTTTCACGCGTCCGTCAGCCGGTGGCGGAGGCTTGGGAGACCCCTTACAGCGATCTCCTGAGGCGGTTTTGGAAGATGTGATTGATGGATACGTCTCCATTGAACGAGCGGAAAAAGATTACGGCGTGGTAATTAGAGAAATTGACAGAGACCTGGATCAATATGAGATCGATATGGAGGCCACCCAGCGGACACGTGAATATATCCGTAACAACCGGAAAAAATGGCTAAACGAAGATATCAATGTGGTATATGAGATGTACAAAAAGGGCGAAATCGACAAGTTAGATCTCATTCGACGTTATGGAGTCATCGTTGATTTTAAGAATGATACAGTTTTGAAAAAATCAACTCAGCAATTTCGGGAAATGTTGCAAAAACGTTCAGTTGCATATTGGGATTAATTTATAGTTAGGTATATAAATGAAATTTTGATGAGATTATATCTGTAAAAGGTGGCTCCTATGGGAATTGTGAATGGATATGTGACGTTTCAACCATAGGATGGCCTCCTTTTTTATTCGATTCTCCAGGTAAACGCACCAAGAAGCGAAACGAACAAAAGAATGTTGTTGTGTACACAATGTAAAGTGTTACTATCAATTTTCTTGACCAGATGGTTAGTGCTTGTTTTCTTCTTTATTATGTAATCTGAAAATAATCACGGTTTAAGGGGGGATGAAAGCGTGATTATCGGCATTCCCAAGGAGATCAAAAACAACGAATTCCGTGTCGCTGTGACGCCTGCCGGTGTCCATCAGCTGACCCAGGCCGGGCACCAGGTGATTCTGGAGCGGTCGGCCGGCGCCGGCATCGGGTTTTCCGACGAGGATTACCGTGCCGCGGGGGCACGGATTGCCGACCGGGAAACCGTCTGGCGGGAAGCCGAGATGGTGATGAAGGTCAAAGAACCGCTTCCCGAAGAATATCCATATTTCAGGAAAGGGTTGATCCTGTTCGCCTATCTTCACCTGGCTGCCGCGGGCGACCTGGTTTTTGAACTGATGAAAAGCGGCGTCCATGCGGTGGCCTATGAAACCATCCAGTTGGACGACGGATCGCTCCCTTTGCTGATGCCGATGAGCGAAGTGGCCGGACGCATGGCGGTGCAGATCGGCGCGAGGTTTCTTGAGAAAAGTCACGGCGGAAAAGGCATCCTGCTGGGGGGCGTGCCCGGGGTCAAGCCGGGGCATGTGGTGATCATCGGCGGCGGGATTGTGGGAACCAACGCGGCCAAAATGGCGCTCGGCATGCGCGCGCGGGTGACGATTTTGGAGAATTCGCCAAAAAGGCTGCGCGAACTGGATGACTTGTTTCATGGACAAATCAACGCCCTGATGTCCAACCCTTACAACATCGCATCGGCGGTCAAAGAGGCTGACCTCTTAATCGGGGCGGTGCTGCTCCCCGGGGCGAGAGCCCCCAAGCTGGTGACAGAACAAATGGTCAGCCAGATGCAGCCGGGGTCGGTCATCGTGGATGTGGCCGTCGACCAAGGCGGGTGCATCGAGACGGTAGACCGGGTCACCACGCATGACAACCCTGTCTATGAAAAACACGGCGTGCTTCATTATGCGGTGCCCAACATCCCTGCCGCCGTACCGTATACGTCAACCATCGCCCTGACCAATGCCACCTTGCCCTATGCCCTTCAGATTGCCAACGAAGGCTTGGAAAAAGCCATCCAATCCAACAAGGCGTTGCGGAAAGGGCTGAATGTCACCGGCGGCCGCGTTGTCAATCCTGCCGTGGCCGAGGCATTCCAGTTGGAGACCCATCCGATCGCGTAAAGCCTGTCTGTTCATGGATCATCATTTCAAGATTGCGGGAGAGGAGTTCGCTATGGGTACGACATTGGCACTGAAAGAAGCGGACAGACGATACTATTTGCACCCGACAAGCTCCATCAAGGACCATTTCCATCACGGCCCGAAACTGATTTTGGAACGCGGTGAAGGCGTTTACGTGTATGACACCCAAGGCAAGCGTTACATCGACGGCCTTTCTTCCCTCTGGAACGTCAACGTGGGGCATGGACGCCGGGAACTGGCCGAAGTAGCATTCAACCAGATGCGTCAGCTGGCTTACAGCTCTTCCTTCAACAATTTTAGCCATGAACCGGTCATCCGCCTGGCGGAAAAGCTGGCTTCCATCACGCCCGGGGATCTGAATGTCACCTTTTTTACATCCGGCGGTTCAGAATCCAATGACACGGCATTTAAGCTGGTCCGGTATTATTTCAAATTGAAAGGCGAACCACACCGCTTCAAAATCATCGCCAGGAACAAGGGGTATCACGGCATCGCCATGGGCTCCACCAGCGCCACCGGCATTCCTGCTTTCCGGGAGATGGCCGGCCCATTGGCCGAGGGGTTTCTGCACGTGCCCGCTCCCCACTGCTATCACTGTGAACTCAATTTGACGCCGCCGGATTGTCAGCTGGCCTGTGCAGCTCAAAGCATCCGCCGGTTGATTGAAAAAGAAGGTCCGGAAACCGTGGCGGCGATCATTCTTGAACCCATTCAGGGAGCGGGCGGGGTCATCGTTCCGCCGGCAGGGTATTTTCGGGAAGTGCGCAAGATTTGTGATGAATACGGCATCCTCCTCATCGCTGATGAGGTGATCACCGGCTTCGGCCGGACCGGCAAATGGTTCGGCATGCTGCACGAAGGCGTGCAGGCCGACATCATGACCATTGCCAAAGGCATCACCAGCGGCTATGTTCCGCTGGGAGGAGTGGTCATCAGCGAACGAATGCACGCCGAACTGGCCGCGCTCTCCAGCGGAGTGATGGCACACGGTTACACGTACAGCGGACATCCGACCGCCTGTGCGGTGGCACTTGAAAACATTGCCATCATCGAGCGCGAGCACCTGGTTGAAAACGCCGCCAAAATGGGCGAATTGCTGCGGCGGCGCTTGGATGAGTTGAAAGCACAGTCACCCATTGTCGGCCATGTGATGTCAAGAGGCCTGCTGGCTTCTCTCGATCTGGTCCGTGACAAAACGACGAAAGAACTTTTTGATCCCGACTCCGGCATCGCCTTTAAGGTGGCGGACGCGGCATTGAGGCGAGGACTGATTGTCCGTGCCATCGCCATTCAAGGTTCCCAGATTGTGGCCATGGCCCCGCCGTTAATCATCAATGCGGCGCAAATTGAAGAAATGGTGGCGATTCTGGCCGAGGCAATTGATGAAGTTGCCGCGCAAATCTAAAGTGCTGCCTAGCATGCCAACAAGCATACGTATGCACCGCCTAACATAGGCATCCCGTATCATGAGCGAATTCTGACATTCGTGTCTACTTACGTTGTGTTTGACATGGGGAGGGTTAGGGATGAGAAAATATCAAATGTACATTGACGGCCAGTGGTGTGACAGCTCAAGCGGGGAGACAATGGTCAGCATCGATCCGGGCAATGGCGAGCCGCTGGCTGAAGTTCCGCGCGGCACAGCCGAGGACGTTGCGAAAGCGGTCGCCGCCGCACGCAAAGCCTTTGAATCGCCGGCATGGAGCGACATCCCGCCGGTCGAGCGGGGAAGATTCCTCTTTAAGATGGCGGAACGGATTCGCGGCCGCAAAGAGGAATTGGCCCGCCTGGAATCTCTGGACACGGGCAAACCCATCTCCCAAGCCCGCACCGACGTGGAAGTGGCGGCCCGGTACTGTGAATATTACGGCAGTGTGGCCGACAAGCTGCTCGGCGAAACGATCCCCATCCGCCCGGATGTTCTGGACTACACGCTGCGGGAACCGCTGGGCGTCTCGGCGCAGATCATTCCCTGGAACTATCCGATACAGATCGCCATGAGGGGGATCGCCCCGGCGCTGGCCACAGGCAACACGGTGGTGGTAAAGCCGGCGGAAGACACGCCGATGACCGCCCTGGAGGTGGCCAGGATTGCAGAGGAAATCGGGCTTCCCGCAGGCGTGCTGAACGTCGTTACGGGATACGGACCGGAAGCGGGAGCGGCGCTGGCCGGCCATCCCGACATCAATCAGCTGACCTTCACCGGTTCGGTCGCCACCGGCACGCAAGTGATGAAGGCAGCCGCCGAAAACGTGGTACCCGTCACGCTGGAGCTGGGCGGGAAGTCCCCCAACATTGTCTTTGCCGATGCCGATCTGGAAGAGGCGGCCGCCTGGGTGGTCCGCTCCATTACCCAGAACGCCGGCCAGACCTGTTCGGCCGGTTCCCGTCTGCTCGTCCAAAAATCGATTCACGAGCCATTTGTCCGGCGGGTTGTGGAAAAGATGGAGCAGTTGACGCTGGGCCACGGACTGTCCGATCCGGATGTGGGGCCCATTATTTCGAAGAAGCAGCTGGATCGCATCCTCGGCTATATGAAGGTGGTCAAAGAGGAGGGTTCGGTGATCCTCACTGGCGGCGAGGTGGCCACCGAAGGTGAATTGTCCAAAGGATTCTTTTTCAAGCCGACGGTGATTGACAAGGTCAAGCCGCAGGACCGGCTGGCCTGTGAAGAGGTTTTCGGCCCTGTCCTGTCGGTTCTCACTTTCGAGACGGCCGAGGAAGCCATCCATCTGGCCAACAGCACAGAATACGGACTGGTGGCTGCGATTTGGACAACCAACATCCATACCGCCCACTACCTGGCCCAAAAAATCCGGGCCGGGCAGATTTTCATCAACAACTACGGGGCGGGCGGCGGCGTCGAAATGCCGTTCGGCGGTTACCGCAAGAGCGGGTTTGGCCGTGAAAAAGGTCTGGAAGCATTGCGCTACTACACACAGGTCAAAAACGTGGCGCTCCGGTTTAACAGGGGCAGCCAGGCTTAACCCACGCACGCTTCACGCGAGGCGCCACAGGCCATATGGAAACGAAACGGGAGGCGAACCCTGACAGGTTCACCTCCCTTTTTCCTTTGCCATAAACGCAATCAATTTGTCCCGCGTCCGGAAAATATGCTGTTCCAGCACCTCCCGCAGCTCCTTTGGCCGCCTCGCCTTGGCATGTTCCAGCATCAACCGGTGTTCCTGGCGGGCCTCACGGATCTGGTCTGACAACAAGCTTGGCGTAATGGGGGGAATGCCTTTCCATAATGTGTCAATCATCCCGTGGATCCGCCGCCACGGGCAGCCTTCCCGCAAGATGCGGTGGAAGCGGGCATTCAAGCGTACATACTGCTCCACCGCCGCCTCATTGGCCGGCAAGGCTTCCATTTGTTCCACCAGACTTTCCAGTTCCTCGAGATCCGCCTCCTCCAAAAATGGAAGCGACTTTTCAACGGCAATGCCTTCGAGCAGGGCACGCAGGAAATAAATCTCTTCCACGTCCTCAATCGACACCGGAATGACAATGGCTCCCCGGTGCGGCTCGATGCGAACCAGACCCTCCATCTCCAGTTGCCGCAACGCTTCACGAATCGGCATCCGGCTCACGCCCAATTTTTCCGCCCATTCTTCTTGTATCAGCCGATCGCCCTCACGGAATTCGCCCCGCAGAATCGCCTCGCGCAATTTGGATGTCACACGGTATTGCAAAGTGGCCTTTTCTTCCTGGGTCAGCCGGTACCCTTCTTTCATGCTTCAGATCTCCCCTACTGATTCCTGGTGATGTTGCAGATAGATGCTGCCATTGGTGCAACTGGCCATCAACTGGAGATGAAATTGCTCCGTCTCACGCGTGCGAAAACTGTAGGTGTGATTCAGCCATTCTTTGACCTCGCCGAGCACTTCGATGTCTGTCAATTCGTTAAAAATCTTGCCGAATGCCCCGGCAAGCTCCCCCTGGAGGGAAACGTTTTCCGGCAGGCTCACGCGAATGGACCCGTTGGTCGCCTTCAGGAAAACCTGTCCTTCGACAGGCTCGGCAAGCTGGAGATGCAACAATGCGTTGACCGTCCTGCAGGATGTGTCTCCAAACGCTCCGGCCGCTTCAATGGGACTGTTCACGCCGGAAAGGTTGGTTTCCTGGAATCGGCATTCCGTCACTTCCAATTTGCCGTTCGCGGCGGTCGCATCCAAGCGCTGGCCCACTACCTTGTTGATCGCAATATTTCCATTATAGCTGTGCAATACCAGCCGATCCACGTCCAGGTCCTGCAATTGAATGGCGCCGTGATGGGTGACGACAATCAGCTCTTCCAGCCAGGCGCGCGGCACGTAGGCCCGCACCTCGGCACGGAAGCGGCGTTGTTTTTCCAGCTCCAGAAAAATCCGTTCCTCTTTTTTGAAACGCACCTGCTTCCTGAGGAGACGCAAAGCCTCTTCTTCCATCTCTTCTTTTACATAACCCCGGATTTCAATCCGGTATCCCGAGTCATCCCATCCGCGCAATTGAACGGTACCATGCGGAATCGCGATGGCCAGCTGCTTGACATCCATTTCGCCGGAAAAAACCTCTTCCACCGTATGCACATTGCCCCAGTGAAACTCGCCCAGATCAAAATCAAGCCCCCGAACCTTTTCAATGGCCGATTCGAATACCTCGCCAAGGCGCGTGCTGAGCAAGCTCCAACGGGAACTCCATTTTCCCTCTGCTTCTGCATCCCAGCTCTCTCTCCGCTCCTCCTTTTCTTCGTGAGACAGCTGGTGCGGTACAGGAAAAAAGTCATCCCTGGCTGGCCGCTTACCCCGCTTTCGCTCACGGGGGCTGGTTGCCGCCGTGTTGGCAATGAGGGCGAAAGGTTCCAGCGCCTCCAGCAATTTCACCGCTTCATCCGGAGTGATGGTCCGCTGCTGGACCATCTCCAAGATCAGTCGCTGCTCTTCTCCCATCCGTATCTCCTCTCCTTCATCAGCGGACTTGCTCGCCGGATCAGCCGGTGGACATGCCCACCAGCTGTTCCAATCGTTCTTCCGTCCGGCGCCGATCCCGTTCCAGAATTGGCTTCAGATAGCGCCCCGTATAGGAAGTCGGGTGTTCGGCCACCTCTTCCGGGGTTCCGCAGGCCACCAGATTCCCCCCGCGATCGCCACCCTCCGGACCCAGGTCGATCAGGTAGTCGGCCGTCTTGATCACGTCCAGGTTGTGTTCGATCACGAGCACGGTATCGCCATTCTCCACCAGCCGCTGCAGCACATTCAGGAGCCGATCCACATCGGCCACATGCAGGCCGGTCGTCGGTTCATCAAGGATGTACAGCGTCCGGCCGTTGCTGCGCTTGTACAGCTCCGAGGCCAGCTTGACCCGCTGCGCTTCCCCGCCTGAGAGGGTCGTTGCCGGCTGTCCGAGCTTCATGTATCCGAGGCCGACATCATGGAGGGTCTGCAACTTTCGTTGGATCCGCGGGTGGTTCCGGAAAAAGTCCAGCGCCTCTTCCACCGTCATTTCCAACACATCGGCAATCGACTTGCCCTTATAGCGCACCTCCAGCGTTTCCCGGTTATAGCGCTTGCCGCGGCACACTTCACAGGGAATGTACACATCTGGCAGAAAGTGCATCTCGATCTTGATAATCCCGTCCCCCCGGCATGCTTCACAACGGCCTCCCTTGATGTTGAAGCTGAAACGCCCCTTCTTGTAACCGCGTACGCGCGCTTCCTGCGTCTGGGCAAACAGCTCACGGATGTCATCAAACACACCGGTGTAAGTGGCCGGGTTGGAACGGGGCGTACGGCCGATCGGCGACTGATCGATGTCGATGACTTTGTCCAGGTGTCCGACGCCTTCGATCGCCCGGTGCGCTCCCGGCTTCTCCTTTGCCCGATGCAGGATGCGGGCCAGCGCCTTGCGTATGATCTCGTTGACCAGCGTGCTTTTTCCCGATCCGGAGACACCGGTGACACAGATAAACAGGCCAAGCGGCAGGTGAACATCGATTTCCTGCAGGTTGTTTTCGCTCGCCCCCTTCACCACCAGCCACTTCTCACCGGGCTTTCGGCGGCTCAGCGGGACGGGAATAAAGCGGCGGCCACTCAGGTACTGCCCGGTCAGGGAGTCCGGGGATTGCATCACCTCTTCCGGGGTGCCGCAGGCAACCACCTGGCCACCGTGCGCCCCCGCGCCCGGGCCGATGTCCACAATGTAATCGGCCGCCCGGATCGTATCCTCGTCATGTTCCACCACAATCAAGGTGTTCCCCAGGTCACGCATTTCCTTCAGCGTGTTCAGCAGCCGGTCGTTATCCCGCTGATGCAGGCCGATGCTGGGTTCATCCAGCACATAGAGCACGCCGGTCAAGCGCGAGCCGACCTGTGTCGCCAAGCGAATCCGCTGCGCCTCGCCGCCCGAAAGCGTGCCCGCCGAACGGCTCAGCGTCAGGTAATCCAGCCCGACGTTGTCGAGGAATTGCAACCGGGAGCGGATCTCTTTCAGAATCAGGTGCGCAATCTGCCGCTCTTTGTCGCTCAGCTCCAGTTCAGAAAAAAATTCCAGCGCCTCGCGAATGCTTCGCTCGGTCACCCAAGCAATATTCCGCCCGCCAACCTGCACCGCCAACACTTCTGGCTTCAGCCGCTTGCCCTGGCAGGCGGGACACGGACGAATCGACATATAACCTTCAATCTGCTCGCGCACCATCTCCGAAGTGGTCTCCCGGTATCTGCGGCTCAGATTGGGAATCACCCCTTCAAACGGAATCCGCGCCTCGCGCACCTGGCCAAAGTCATTCTCGAAGCGGAAACGGATCAGCTCATCCGGGGCGCCATAGAGGATCTTGTCCAGCTGTTCTTTCGGCAGTTCCTGGACTGGCCGGTGCATATCAATGCCGAAGTGGGCACAGGCGGCAGCCAGGAGCTGGGGGTAATAGTTGGAGGAACTGCCGACCCAGGGCGCAATCGCCCCTTCTGCCAGCGTCATGGATGGATCGGGAATCACCAGATCCACGTCCACCTCCATCTGGCTGCCAATGCCGTCACAGGCCGGACAGGCGCCGTACGGGCTATTAAACGAAAACATCCGCGGCGACAATTCCGGCAGGCTGAAGCCGCAGATCGGACAGGCCAGCTTCTGGCTGAAGAGGATTTCCTCGTGGCCCATCACATCCACCAGCACCCGCCCGTCTCCCGCCTGCAGCGCCGTTTCCAGCGAATCGGCCAGGCGGCTGGCCACGTCCGGCTTCAGGACGATCCGGTCAACCACCACTTCAATGGTGTGTTTCTTGTTTTTCTCCAGCTGAATCGATTCGCTCAGGTCACGGATCTCGCCGTCCACCCGGACACGGACAAACCCCTGCCTGCGCACCTCCTCCAGCAGCCGGACATGTTCCCCTTTGCGGCCCTGCACCAGCGGCGCCAGGATTTGCAGGCGCGTCCGTTCCGGATAGGACAGAAGCCGGTCCACCATCTGCTCCACCGTCTGGGAGGTGATTTCGATGCCGTGCTCAGGACAGTGAGGCCGTCCGATGCGGGCGAAAAGCAAACGCAGGTAGTCATAAATCTCGGTCACCGTGCCGACGGTGGAACGGGGGTTGCGGCTGGTCGTCTTCTGATCGATGGAGATGGCCGGGGACAATCCCTCGATCATGTCCACATCCGGCTTGTCCATCTGCCCGAGAAACTGCCGGGCATAAGCGGACAGGGATTCCACGTAACGGCGCTGCCCTTCGGCATAAATCGTGTCAAAGGCCAGCGAGGACTTGCCTGAACCGCTGAGGCCGGTGAAAACCACAAGCTTTTCACGCGGAATCTCCACGTCCACGTTTTTCAGGTTGTGCACACGTGCCCCTTTGACGACTATTTTGTCCTGTCTCATTCGCGCCTTCCTTTCTTCAACGTTCTGTCCACTCACTCTCCGGCCACTTTATTGCCGCGCTTTGGCTCCCGCTGGCCTTTCAGGGGTTTCAACTCGCCCTTCAGTTCAATAATCAGGTCGCGCAGTTCAGCAGCCCGCTCAAACATCAGGTTGCGCGCCGCCTCTTTCATCTCCGCCTCCAGACGGGCCAAGAGCTGCTCGCGATCTTTCCTGGCCAGCTCCTTGAACCGCCGCTCGTCAAGGTAATCTGCCTTCTGCTCGGCCACCTTGACCGCTTCAATCACGTCCCGGACCGCCTTTTTCACCGTCTGCGGCGTGATCCCGTGTTTTTCGTTGTACGCCATTTGGATCGCCCGGCGGCGGTTGGTCTCATCAATCGCGCGGCGCATCGACTCGGTGATCTGATCGGCGTACATGATCACCTTGCCGTTGGCGTTTCGCGCGGCCCGTCCGATGGTCTGAATGAGCGACCGCTCTGCCCGCAAGAAACCTTCCTTGTCCGCATCCAGGATCGCCACCAGCGATACCTCGGGCAGATCCAATCCTTCCCGCAGCAGGTTGATCCCAACCAGGACGTCAAACTCGCCCAGCCGCAGGTCACGCAGAATCTGCATCCGCTCCAGCGTCTTGATCTCCGAGTGCATGTAGCGGACGCGAATCCCGACCTCTTTCAGATAATCGGTCAAATCCTCCGCCATGCGCTTGGTCAGCGTCGTGATCAGAACCCGCTCATCCCGCTCCACGCGCTTGTTGATCTCGCTGATCAAATCGTCAATCTGCCCGGCGATGGGACGCACCTCCACCTCCGGGTCGACCAAGCCGGTGGGCCGGATGATCTGCTCCACCACATCCGGCGCCTTCTCCAGCTCATACTCTCCCGGCGTGGCCGAGACAAAGATGATCTGGTTGATGTGCCGTTCAAACTCCTCAAACTTCAGGGGCCGGTTGTCGGCCGCCGACGGCAGGCGAAAACCGTGTTCGATCAGCACCTCCTTGCGGGCCCGGTCGCCGTTGTACATCCCCCGCAACTGCGGCAGCGTCACATGCGATTCGTCGATCAAAATAAGAAAATCTTTCGGAAAGTAATCAAGCAAGGTATACGGGGTAGACCCCGGTTCGCGGCCGGTCAGGTGCAGGGAATAGTTTTCAATCCCCGGACAATAACCCATCTCCCGCATCATCTCCATGTCATACCGCGTCCGCTGCTCCAGACGCTGCGCCTCGAGCAGCTTTCCGGCCGCCCGCAGTTCCGCCAGGCGCTCCTCCAGTTCCTTTTCAATGCGCTCCAGCGCCCGGCGCATCACCGGCTCGGAGGTGACGAAGTGTGACGCCGGGAAGATGGCCACGTGTTCCCGCTCGCCGATGATCTCGCCCGTCAACACATCGATCTCGGTAATCCGTTCGATTTCATCGCCAAAAAACTCCACCCGTACCGCCTGCTCACTGCGGGAGGCTGGAAAAATCTCCAGCACATCCCCCCGCACCCGAAAGGTGCCGCGGGTGAAGTCGATGTCGTTCCGTTCGTATTGAATATCCACCAACGCGCGCAACACCTCGTTGCGGCTGCGTTCCATGCCGACGCGCAGGGAGAGGACCAAACTCCGGTACTCCGCCGGATCTCCCAAGCCATAGATACAAGAGACACTGGCCACAATGATCACGTCGCGCCGCTCAAACAGGGCGCTGGTAGCCGAGTGTCTGAGCTTGTCAATCTCGTCGTTGATGCTGGCATCCTTTTCAATGTAAGTGTCGGTTTGCGGAATGTAAGCTTCGGGTTGGTAATAATCGTAATAACTTACAAAGTATTCCACCGCATTGTGTGGAAAAAACTCCTTGAACTCGCTGCAAAGCTGGGCAGCCAGCGTCTTGTT
This sequence comes from Bacillus thermozeamaize, assembly GCA_002159075.1. Taxonomy (NCBI): domain Bacteria; kingdom Bacillati; phylum Bacillota; class Bacilli; order Caryophanales; family Bacillaceae; genus Bacillus; species Bacillus thermozeamaize. Next base: position 69,661 of record LZRT01000056.1, on the reverse strand, counting down.
GTGCGCAATCACCAGCGTCGGCTTGTTTACCTGGGCGATGACGTGGGCCATGGTCAGCGTCTTCCCGGTCCCCGTCGCGCCGAGCAAGGTCTGATATTTCTTGCCCTTCCGGATCCCGTCGACCAGTTTGGCAATCGCTTCTGGCTGGTCGCCTTTCGGTTCGTATTCGGATACCAGCTGGAATCGGTCCATCTCCGTTTCACCTCGGGAATTATTATATCATACGCGTTACCGAAACAAGAAAAAGGCTGCCGCGGGAAAACCGGAATCGGGAAGAGAATCAAGCAGGGAATCAGGAAGGGGATCAGGAAGAACGGTTCCGCCTATCCGACGGCACCGGGATGATGCCCAACTGGTGGTGCTCCCCTTCGTAAAGCGCCCGCTGCAAAAAGCGCACTTCGCCGTGCCGGTCCAACACCTCCAGCTTGCAAAAGGCGGGATTGGCCTGCACAGCGTGGTACAGCTGGCTGGCTGAATGCACGGGCTGGCCATTCACCCGGGTCACCACCTCACCGGGCTGGATGCCCAGCGCCTCTGCGGCGCTCTCCGGCAGGACCGCCAGCACCTTCAGCCCTCGCTTATCCGGAACAAAAAGCGGATCGGCGTTCCGTTCGCGCCAATAATGGGCCGCCCAAACCCCTGACTCCCAGAGCAAAAACAGAAATACACCGATGCCCGCGAACCCTGGCAAAACCTGGCCGGCCACTGCCAGAATCAGGGCCAGCAGCCCGCCTGCCAGCCGCCGCTGCACCCACCAAGAGGCCTGTTGCGCTGGAAAAAGAGCCTTGCTGGCCACGCCGGCGCCGATATACAGCGGCAGGGGAATCATTGTCAAGGTGACGTCAGCCCACGCAAAAAAAGGCCACCCGGCGTTTGAAAACGAAAGGCCTCCATCCATCGCCGGGCCCCACACCAGCAAGGGAAGCGGCCACCATCCTTCCATCCGGTAACCGCCAATCGGCAGGCCCCGCCTGCCTTGAAAAATGAGCGGAAAGGCATGACGGCGGACATCACGGCGGAACATCCAGGCCTCCGCCAGCTGCAATAAACCCAGCAGCACCAGCCAGGAGGGCCAGTGCGTTTCCTGGAACGCGTCGATCCACCAAATTTGGGATTCCTTCCACGGCCCCATCGGCAATAGCACGCCCGCCAGCCAAAACAAGGCAAACGCGCCATAGACCGGCTGCAGGCGCCGCCGGACCAAAAACAGGAGAAGCGCTGCACCCCAGAGAAGCGCAAAACCCTGCGCGGAAAACACCACGCCAATGGCCAACAGCACGGCACTGATCAGAAAGCTGATGAGCACTCCTTCAAGCAACTGCCTGGCGGTCCGCACAAACGGCGCATGCAACCGCAGATGGAGCATCTCCCGCTCCTCCCGCACCAGCTGGATATTTCGCCAACCGATGAGCAGGACGGTCACGTAAAAAAAAGGAGTGAGCAGCCATTCCCCTAGTGACTGGAAAAGAAGGAACAACAATTGCGACAATAAGTTCATATCCTCACCTGTCCATACCCACGCGCTTGTCTCACGTGGGTATGTATTCCACAATCATTGGCCGGTTTCCTGCTTCTCGACCCGCTTTTCTAATAATTTCAAAGCCGTCTGCAGCTGAAGATCTCTTTCCTTGTCCTGCATCCGTTCCATCAATGCCTGGTTGAGCCGCACGGCCGTTTCCGCATTGACCACGCCCGTGGGGGGCAGCTTGGACAGCCGCTGAAAAGCCTTGACCGCATTTTCCGTCTGTTGATCAAAATAACCGTCATCGCGGCCTGGCGAATATCCTACCGATTTCAGGACCATCTGCAAATTTTTCACTTCCAGGGTATTCATCTCCCGTTTCAGCGTCGTGGAGGGGTTTAGCGGGACAGCCGTAAAGTAATCCGGTTGCTTCACTTCGTAGTCCGGTTTCACCCCTTTTTCATGCACCCAGTTCCCCTTGGGCGTCAGCCACTTGGCAACGGTCAGTTTCAACTCGCTGCCGTCCTCCAGCGAAAGCGTATTTTGGACGGTTCCCTTGCCGAAGGTCGGGGTACCGACGACTGGAACGCCTCCCGACTCTTGCAATGCGGCGGCCAGGATCTCGGAGGCGCTGGCGCTGCCCTCATCGACGAGAATGACCATTGGCATGTCGACTGCCTGTCTTTTGGATGAATAGGTTAATTCACGGTTTCCCTGCTTGTCCTCAACCTGTACGATCACCGATTTTGCCGGCAACAAGGTGTCCGCAATTTCCACGACGCTTTCCAGCAAACCGCCCGGATTGCCCCGCACGTCAATCACCAGGCCCTTGATCCCCTGCTCCTTCAGTCGCTTCAATTCTTCCTCAAAACGCTGTGCCGTGTTGAGGGAAAACTGTGTGATCTGGATCAGTCCGTACGCGCCGATTTTTTCCGCATAGACGGTTTCAAGCGGGATCTCGTCCCGAATGACGGTAATTTTCAGGGGTTCCTCCAAACCGGGACGGGCAACCAGCAGTTCCGCTTTACTCCCTTTTGGCCCGCGGATTTTGGCGACGGCCTCTGTGAGACTCAACCCTTCCAGTGACTCTCCATTGACCGCCAGGATTTGATCGTTGACGCGAAGACCTGCCTTCTCCGCCGGCGAGCCCTTAATCGGAGCGAGGATGGTCACCCGGTTGTTCTGCATGATCACCTGCGCGCCGATCCCTTCAAAGGAGGATTCCAGAGAATCCTGAAACTGTTCCGCAGAGTGCGGATCCATATATGTGGAATGAGGATCCTCCAAGGATTCCACCATTCCCTGGATCGCCCCATCCAGGAGCGTCTGGTCATCGACGGGCGTCACGTAGTTTTCCTTGATCAGGCGATAAGTCCTGAGCAACTTGTCCAGCTCCGCCTCGTCCAATGAATCGGCCCCCGCCATGGAAGCAAGTCCGGAGCTTTTCCAGAGCCGGCTCAGAAGCCCGCCCTCTCCAGCCAGCACGATTTGGGTCACCAAGCTGCTCGCCAATGCGACGACCAGCAAGAGAACGACCACCGTTCTTCGTCTCACTCACTTCACCATCCTTTGCCATCTGGTACAATCTATGAATCAATGTGCCCAGACATGTTCACCTGCTTGCCAATCCCTATCTCTATCATAAACGATTTCCGAACCATAGGGGCTGGAAAGACAAAAAAGAACATTTTCCAACAAAAAATTCCCGCCCCATTTCCAAAGTGTGGCGGGATACGTTGTCTATGCGGTTCATGATATGGCATGCTTACCGTACGTAATTCCATGGGCTTTGCACGTTGCCGTTGACAATCACTTCAAAGTGCAGGTGCGGGCCTGTGGAGTTGCCGGTGGATCCCACTTCGGCGATGGTCTGTCCGCGTTCCACCCGTTGTCCGACACTGACGTGAATGCCGCCCTGACGGATGTGCCCGTAGAGCGTCCAGACACCTCCTCCGTGATCGATGATCACCGTATTTCCATATCCGCTTGACCAGCCTGCGACCAGGACGACTCCGCTTTCGGCGGCCACAATCGGCGTCCCCTGCGGCGCAGCGATATCGATGCCTTTATGGAATTTTCTCGTCTTACTAATGGGATGATTGCGGTACCCGAAATCGGATGAGACGTATCTAGAACTAGGCACAGGCCAGGAAAAAATGCCGCTGCCCACATAACCGCCCGAGCGGGATGAGCTGCCTTGCCGAGGACGGTTCTGCGAATTGCGCAACTGCTGCTGCAGTTTGCTTCGTTCCGCCGCAAGCGCCAGCAGGCGCTGCCGTTCCTCTTCCTCGATTTCTTCCGTCTCTTCAATGGCAGCCGTGATCTGAGCCACCAGCGCTTTTTTCCGTTGCTGTTCCGCCTCCAGTTGGGCTTTCAGATGGGAAGCTTGTTGTTTCAACTGATTCAGGGACGCCAAATGCTGTTCAATTTCCGATTTCTTCCGGGCGATTGCGTCCCGGTCCGCCTTTTGTTTCTCCAGCAGATCAAAGTCCTGGCTGACGATCAACTGGATCGCCTGGATCCGATCCAGCAAATCGGAAAAGCTCTTGGCGCCGAAAAGCACCTCCAGATAGCTGAGGTGGCCGTTTTCATACATAAAACGGACGCGTGTCTTGAGCAATTCATCCCGCTTCGCCACGCGCTCCTCGGCTTCCGCCAGCTCCTGTTTCGCCTTAGCCAGTCTTTGTGACGTCTGATCAATCTGGCCCTTTAGCCTCGCCAGCTGCTCTTCCGCCTGACCAATCCGGGCATCCAGTTGCTGAATCTGCCGGTTGACGGCCTCCCGATCCTTGGTCAGCCGGTTGATTTTTTCATGAGCCTGCTCGATTTTCTGCTTCGCGGCTTTTTCCTGCTGCGTCAGCCTGTTCAGTTCGCCTTTGAGCTTGTCCACGTTTCCGCTCGCAGCTGCGGGAATGGCAGCAGACAATGCCACGACCGCTGAGAGCACCGCAACTGCGGAACGCTTCTTCCATGAACCCTTAAAACCCGATTTCTGGAAACTCAACGGTTTGTCCCCCTTTTACGAACTTGCCTGAGCCTTGACTGCAGAAACATTTGTCATACGCGCAGAAAACGGCTGACCGAAATCCAGCTTCCGCCACCGCCGATGCATGCGCCGAATAACAGCAAAATCCCTGTCAACTGCAGGGTCAGCGGATAAACAGGCAACAGTTCGATCGAATACATGGCCAGCGTGGCCTGGGACTTGTCCACCATCACACTGTACCCAATCCCCAGAAGCAGCGCGGGGATCAGGGCGCCAAACACCCCCAGCAGGATCCCTTCCACAAGAAATGGGCCACGGACAAACCAGTTGGTAGCCCCGACAAGCTTCATGATCTCAATCTCCTGACGGCGCGAGAAGATGGTGATGCGTATGGTGTTGGAGATGAGAAACACAGCGGTCACAGCCAGCAACGCCACCAAAATCAGCCCCACCCAGCGCACCGCATCCGTAAAGGAGAGAAGCTTGTCCACATACTCCTGGCCATAATTGACGTTGCGAACCGTCTCCAATCGCTTGAGCTGCTCCGCCAGAGGGGCGATTTGCTGCGGTTCGTAGGTACGCACGAGAAACGCATCCGGGAGAGGGTTTTCCTCCTTCAGCCCCTCAAGCAGCTGGCCTCGCTCGCCAAGGCTCTCCGAAAACTGCTCCAATCCTTTTTCCTTGGGGATGAACTGGACCTCCTTGACCGCAGGATCGTTCCGAAGACGCTCTTCCAATTGTTTGGTCTCCTGCTCTCCTGCCGTCAGTTCCATGTACACCTTCATCTCGACCTGGTCTTCCACCGTAGAGGTAAAGTGATTGATGTTGCTGACCAGCAAGTAAAACAACCCGAGGATGAGCATCGACAAGGCCACCGCGTTGACCGACGCAAAGCTCATCCAGCCGTTGCGGACGATGCTCTTCAGTCCGTCCCGCAATGCACGAAGCAGGCGGTTAGCGATCATATCCGTATTCCCCCCGCTGCTCGTCGCGAACGATACGACCGTCTTCCACGGCGATCACACGTTTGCGAATGGTGTTGACAATCTCCTTGTTGTGTGTCGCCATGACCACCGTTGTGCCTTGCCGGTTGATCTCCACAAACAGCTGCATGATATCCCACGATGTATCTGGATCGAGGTTGCCGGTCGGCTCATCCGCGATGATCACCGAAGGCTTGTTGGCCAGCGCGCGGGCCAACGAGACGCGCTGTTGTTCGCCGCCGGATAGTTCGGAAGGATAACGTTCCTTTTTATGTAGCAACTGCACCTGCTCCAACACTTGTTCGACACGTTTTTTGATGCGTGATTTCGGGGTATCGACCACTTCCAGGGCGAAGGAGACATTTTCATATACGGTCAAGCGATGGAGCAGCTTGAAATCCTGGAAGACGACGCCAATTTTCCGGCGGATCTTGGGAATTTCCCGCTCCTTGATGCGGGACAGGTTAAACCCGTCAAAGAAAATTTGGCCTTTTGTCGGTTTTTCCTCGCGATACATCAGTTTGATCAATGTGGACTTCCCGGCGCCGCTCGGGCCGACCAGGTAAACAAACTCGCCATGCTTGATCGAAAGATTGACGCCACGCAAGGCATGAGAACCATTGGGATAGGTTTTCCAGACATCGAACAGATCGATCATGGTGTTCACCTCGTCCCTTAGCCCGGACAGCTCCAGACAATATTAAACCTTCGACACATATCAGCAAAATCCTCTATTACAATTCTGTAACAAGACAAAAAAGCGGTTTTCACGGCAAATTGCCACATTTCGCCGACAAACGTCCCTTCACGCCGGGTATTATATCATGCATCCGGCGCTGCCGAGGATGCAATTTTTGACATCTGCTTCAAAAATCTCCTAATAATCCTCTTCGACATCGTACCGCCCATTTTTGAGGGTACCGCTTCTAGAATTCTTCCATCTGGATTTGATAAAATGGGAATGAAGTTTACTTGAAAGGGAGCCAATGGATTGATGGGGATGGAATCTGCAGACAAACAAGCGAAACAGCAACTGGTTCAACAGTTGCTTCACCTGCTGGAGGACAACAGCCGCTACGACATTCCGACGCTCGCCGGCCTTCTGGCCACCTCGGAAGAAGAGGTAGACGCCTTGATCAAGGAATTGGAAGACAAGAAAGTGATCCTCAAATACACGGCCACCATCGCCTGGGACAAGACCGATCATGTTCCAGTGACGGCCATGATCGATGTCAAGGTGACGCCGAAAAAAGGCGTCGGCTTTGACGAGATCGCGCGGCGCATCTACCGCTATCCGGAAGTGGAGGCGGTATACCTGATGTCGGGAGCCTACGATCTCTCCGTCATTGTAAAGGGCAAGACGATGCACGAAATTGCGGAATTTGTGGCCAAAAAACTCTCTCCCTTGGATTCGGTCATATCCACCACCACCCACTTTATCCTAAAAAAATACAAACATGATGGTGTCATCTTCGATGACGGATCGGATGACCGGCGCATGGTGATCACGCCATGAGCAAGCGACTCGCCCTTTCATCCATCCGGCATCGTCTGTCGCATACGGTCAGTGCGCTCCCTCCTTCCGGCATCCGCCGCTTTTTTGATCTCGTTTCCACGATGGACAACGTCATCTCGCTCGGCGTTGGCGAACCCGATTTTGTCACTCCCTGGAAGGTGCGCGATGCCTGCGTGGAAGCGCTGGAACAGGGATACACCACCTATACGTCCAACAGCGGTCTCCCCGCATTGCGGGAGGCGGTTGCAGAGTACCTGTGGGGACAATACCAGCTGCGGTATGAGCCGGGAGAAGAAATCCTCATTACCGTCGGGGCCAGCGAAGCGATCGATCTGGCGTTGCGCGCCATTCTCAATCCAGGGGATGAGGTGCTGGTTATCGAGCCAGCCTATATTTCCTACGCGCCGTGTGTCACCCTGGCCGGAGGCACCCCGGTCGCAGTGGACACAGATGCCCGCACAGGCTTTAAGCCGACAGCGGAACAGCTCGAGCGGCACATCACTCCGCGCACCAAGGCCATCATCTTTTGTTTTCCCAACAATCCGACAGGAGCCGCCTTGCGCAAGGAGGAGCTTGCCTCGCTGGCAGAGGTGATCCGCCGCCATGATCTGTTGGTTATCTCGGATGAGATTTACGGCGAACTGACTTACGAGGGAAAACACGTCAGCATCGCTTCCCTGCCGGACATGAAAGACCGGACCATCCTGATCTCCGGCATGTCCAAGGCGTTCGCCATGACAGGCTGGCGGATCGGATACGCTTGCGGCCATCCGGAAGTGATTGAGCTGATGCGGAAAATACACCAGTACACCATGCTTTGCGCACCGATCATGTCGCAAATGGCCGCGGTGGAAGCGCTGCGCAACGGCCTCGATGAGATGCGCGAAATGGTTCTCTCCTACAAGCAACGGCGCAACCTGTTCATCAAGGGCTTGAATCAGATTGGCCTTCCCTGCCATCAGCCAGAAGGCGCGTTTTACGCATTTCCGTCCATCAAGGAGACCGGCCTGACATCAGAAGAATTTGCCGAACGCCTCCTGTTTGAGGCCGGCGTGGCAGTGGTCCCGGGCAATGTGTTCGGAAAAAGCGGCCACGGCTACATTCGCTGTTCCTATGCGACGTCCGTGCAACAGATCACGGAGGCCCTGGAACGGATGGCCCGTTTTCTCCAGCGGCTCCGCTGACCTCCGTCGCCAAGCCGCTTGTGCCGAATCCCGCAAGAACCGAAGTCAGGAAAGACTCGTTCTTGCGGATCGGTATACGGATAATTGACGAATAATTCAAAACGTGGTCACCAAAATAAATAGACAAAAATAAATAGATAAATTAAGTAAATCAAGAAAAGGAGAATCGCCATGAACCATTCCGAGTCTGCAAACTACGATTGGAAGAAACTCGTTGACGATTTAAACCAGTATCTCCGGCTGAAAGCCATTCCAATCGGGATGAAACTGTTCGAATCTGTGGAAGAAATGGAAGCGATTCCAAAGATCCGAAGACCCCAGGACATGGTGCTGGCGGATCAGGTGGTTGCCCAGGCGGCCCGTCTCGGCTGGACCGTTGGCGTGACGGCGGAAAACCTGATGGTTCAGTGCAGCGCCATTCTCGGGTTGCATCCGCAGGATGAAACCTGGCTTTCCGGCAAACCCATGGCAGGCGTCTGGTTTGAAACCGAGGAAGACGCCGCCGCGCATCAGCAAGCCCTGGATGTGGTCCCGTTTGGCCGCTACAAGGCGATGGCTGTCGCTCCTTTGTCCTCCGGCCGCCTCAACCCGCCGGACATCTGCCTGATCTACGCTACGCCGGGACAAATGATCCTGTTGATCAACGGCCTGCAATGGGCAGGGTATAAAAAGTTCCACTGGAGCGTGGTGGGAGAAAGCGCCTGTGCCGACTCCTGGGGGCGTGCCCTGGCCACCGGCGAGCCCAGCCTCTCTATTCCCTGTTACGCAGAACGCCGGTACGGCGGAGTTCAGGATGACGAATTGCTCATGGCCATGCCGCCCCATTACCTGCCCAAATGCATCGAAGGCCTGGCGCACCTGTCCAGAAACGGCCTCCGCTACCCCATCCCGCCTTACAGCATCCAGGCCGATCCCACATCCGCCCTGGCGCCCATCTACCCCAGCTGGATGCCGAACCGCACGGCGGAAACAGCGCGGTAATTTGCGAAACGACGCGATCATTTGCATGAAAAAAGCCTCGGGCGTGTTGCCCGAGGCGCTCATCCTTCACCAATCGCCTGCGCCCGTTCCAAAGCTTCCTCTTTTTCCGCCAGCCAGTTTCTGGTTGCGGACAGCTTCTCCTCCGCCTGGCGGAGGGCTTCCTCCACTTGGGGCCGCGCCGTCCCTCCAGCCACATTCCGGGCATTGACCACCCGTTCCGGCTGCAACACCTGATAAATCTCCTCGTCGAACAACGGCGACCATTGGCGATATTCGTCCAGGCTCAGGTCCAGCAGGTATTTGCCGTGCTGGATGCAGTACAGGACCGCCTTGCCCACCACCTCGTGGGCCTGGCGGAACGGCATCCCCCTGTTTACCAGGTAATCGGCCAGATCGGTGGCATTGGAGAAATCCTCCCGTACCGACTGCAGCATCCGCTCCCGGTTGACCTTCATCGTCTCCACCATGGGAGCAAACAGGGCCAACGCGCCGTCCAGGGTGGCCACCGTGTCAAACATTCCTTCTTTGTCTTCCTGCATGTCCTTGTTGTAAGCCAGCGGCAACCCTTTGAGCACCGTCAGGAGGCCGATCAGGTGGCCGTATACCCGCCCGGTCTTGCCGCGTACCAGTTCCGGCACATCGGGGTTCTTTTTTTGCGGCATGATGCTGGAGCCGGTGCAGAAGGCATCGTCCAGCTCCACAAACTGATATTCGCTGCTCGACCAGAGAACCAGTTCCTCACTCAGCCTCGACAGGTGCATCATCAACAGGGAAGCGGCCGCCAGAAACTCAATGATGAAATCCCGGTCACTGACCGCATCCAGGCTATTTTCGTAAATCCCGTCAAAGGCCAGCTGCTCGGCCACCCACTGCCGGTCAATCGGGAAGGTGGTCCCGGCCAGCGCACCCGCCCCCAGGGGCGAACGGTTGATCCGCTTGTAGGCGTCCATCAGCCGTTCCACATCCCGTTGGAACATCCAGAAATAGGCCATCAGGTGGTGCGCCAGCAGGATCGGCTGTGCCCGCTGCAGGTGCGTGTAGCCCGGCAGGATGGTATCCAAATGTTGTCCGGCCTGCTTGTGGAGCGCCTCCTGCAGACGGAGCAGGCGTCCCGTCAGCAGGACCACCTTTTCCCGCAGCCACAGGTGCATGTCCAGCGCCACCTGATCATTCCGGCTGCGGCCGGTGTGCAGCTTTCCGCCCACCGGGCCCACCTCTTCAATCAGCAGCGCCTCGATGTTCATGTGAATATCCTCATGCGCCACGGAAAACGTGACCTCACCCTGGCGAATCCGCTGGCGGATGGCCAGCAGTCCCCGGACAATCGCCGCCACATCTTCCGCAGGCAGAATCCCGCACTTGCCGAGCATTTTCACATGGGCCAAGCTGCCCTGGATATCCTGCTCCGCCAGTTGCTGGTCAAAATGGATGGAAGCGGTGTACTGCTCCACCAGTTCATCGGTCGGTTTTGTAAAACGCCCCCCCCAGAGTTTCATCTCGCCTACACCCCTTTTCGTATCAGCCTGATTCCGCAAAAACGGCCCATGGCAAAGTCAAGCCTGCCATAGGCCGCAAGCCTATCCACAAGCAATCGGCTCACACCAGCGTCCCCTTGGCCGCATCCACCTTCATCGGCGGCAGCTCAACCGTCCGGCCGTTGACCTGCGAATACACTTTGGTCGGCAATCCCCAGAGCGTGATAAACCCGACCGCTGCATCGTGGTCAAAGGCATCATCCGCCGTATAGGTGGCCAGCCGTTCATTGTACAGCGACAACTCGGAACGACGTCCGACCACAATCGCATGACCCTTGAACAGCTTGACGCGGATCGTGCCGCTGACCGACTGCTGCGTTTCCTCAATAAACGCCTGGACCGCCTTCATCAACGGCGAAAACCAGAGGCCCTCGTAGATCAGGTTGGCCATCTTCTGTTCCAGGAGCGGCTTGAAATGGGCCACCTCACGCGGCTGGGTCAAGTACTCCAACTCCCGATGGGCGGTGATCAGCACGGTGGCAGCCGGCGTCTCGTACACTTCCCGCGACTTGATTCCGACCAGCCGGTTTTCAATATGGTCAATCCGGCCTACGCCATGCCTTCCCGCAATCCGGTTCAAGGTCATGATCAACTGGTGCAAGGGCATGGCCTCGCCGTTGAGCGCCACCGGCGTCCCTTTTTCGAAAGTAATCGTCACCTCTTCCGGCTCATCGGGTGCTTCCGCCAGGGAAGCGGTCATCGCGTACGCCTCTTCCGGCGGCTCCACCCACGGATCCTCAAGCACGCCCGCTTCACAACTGCGGCCCCACATATTCTGGTCGATGCTGAAGGGATTTTCCTTGCCGACCGGCACCGGAATGCCGTGTTTGGCCGCGTATTCCAGTTCCTCCTCCCGGCTCATTTTCCATTCGCGCACCGGCGCCACGATCTTCAGCTCCGGATTGAGCGCATTGACCGACACCTCGAAACGCACCTGATCATTCCCCTTGCCGGTGCACCCGTGCGCGACCGCCACGGCCCCCTCCTGCTCGGCCACCTGCACGAGAAGTTGCGCAATCAGGGGCCGGGAAAGGGCGGAAACCAGGGGATACTTCCCTTCGTACAGCGCATTGGCTTTGAGCGCGGGAAGGAGAAACTCCTTGGCAAACAGTTCCTTGGCGTCCACCACATAAGACTTGATGGCGCCCACTTTCAACGCCTTTTCCTTGACAAACTCCAGATCCTTCTCCTCACCGACATCCACCGACAGGGCAATCACATCGTAGTTATACTTTTCCTGCAGCCACTTGATGGCAACCGAAGTATCCAGCCCGCCCGAATAGGCCAGGACAATCTTTTCCCTCGTCATCTTCATCCTCCCAGCTTTTGATCAGTTCTGCTCAGCTCATCAGCGCGACCAAAATCGCCTTTTGCGCATGCAGGCGGTTTTCCGCCTGATCGAAGATCACCGACTGCGGTCCGTCGGCCACTTCATCCGTCACCTCTTCGCCGCGATGTGCCGGCAAGCAGTGCATGAACAGGGCGTCCGGCTTGGCCCGTTTCATCAGTTTTTCGTCCACCTGATACCCGCGGAAGTCCCTGAGCCGTTGCTGTGTTTCCTGCTCCTGTCCCATGCTGGTCCAGACATCCGTATATACCACATCGGCCCCGTCCACCGCTTCCTCCGGCACATGGGTGGCCGTCACTTCGCTGCCGGCATCGCTGGCCAGCTGTTTCGCATACGTCAACACATCCTGACGGGGCTCATACCCAGGCGGGGTGGCAACAGCCACGTGCATGCCCATGAGCGCGCCTCCCTGCATCAGCGAATGGGCCATGTTGTTCCCGTCGCCGACGTAGGCCAGTTTTAGCCCCTTGAGATGCCCCTTCTTTTCCTGGATGGTCAGCAGGTCGGCCATGACCTGGCACGGATGGTAGTCGTCAGTCAGGCCGTTAATCACGGGAATGGTGGCGAAGCGGGCCAGTTCCACCGCCTTTTCATGGGCAAAGGTGCGAATCATGATCCCGTCCAGATAACGCGAAAGAACGCGCGCCGTGTCAGCAATCGTCTCCCCCCGTCCCAATTGCAGATCCTGGGTGCTCAAAAAGAGCGCCTGTCCTCCCAGCTGGTACATCCCCACCTCAAAGGAGACGCGGGTACGCGTCGATGACTTTTCAAAGATCATCCCCAGCGTTTTCCCGTTCAGGATTGGGGTCGGCTTGCCTTCTTTTTGGCGCCGTTTCAGTTGCACGGCCAAATCCAGCAGCATCTGAATCTCTTCCGCCGTATAATCGACCAAGGTCAGAAAATCTCTTCCCCGAAAGCGACGATACGCGCTGGAGGGCACAAACGCTTCACTCATGATGACCCTCTCCTCACCTGTTTTCTCCACTCGACTATACCCACTCATCCTATTCTACCATTGCCTGCCCGTCACGACTCACAAATTGGCAATTGAGCAGTTCTTTTGCCGATATTCCCCGGGAAATGTCGTCAGTCCGCCTGCAAAACCTCCGCCAACACGCTGACCGCTTCCTGAATCTGCTCCTCTTCCACAACCAGCGGCGGAAGCAGACGGATCACCTGGGGTCCGGCCGAAAGCACCAGCAAGCCTTTCTCCTGCGCCGCACGGATGAATGGTTCGGCAGGCTCTGTCAGCTGGATGCCCACCAGGAGCCCCTTGCCGCGGATGGCACTGACGCGGCTGCAGTTGGCCAGCCCCTCTTCCAGCCGTCGCAAGAGCAACTCTCCCAGCCGTCGCGCCCGCGCCGGGATATTCTCCTCTTCCATCACCTGAATCGTGGCCAGGGCGGCTGACATGGCCAGCGGCGTGCCGCCGAAGGTGCTGCCATGGCTTCCCGGCGAAAAGGCCGGGACCGTATGGGCCTTGCCCAGCACCGCGCCTACCGGCACGCCGCTGCCTAGGCCCTTGGCCAACGTGATCACATCCGGCTCAATCCCGTACGCTTGAAAGCCAAACCAGCTCCCGAGCCGTCCCATGCCGGTCTGGATTTCGTCGACGATGAGCAGCAGATCGTGTTCATCGCACAGCCTGCGGACCCCGCGCAACCACTCGGCGTCGGCGGGATGGACACCGCCTTCGGCCTGGACGACCTCCAGCATCACGGCACAGGTGGCAGGCGTAATGGCCTCCTCCAGGGCCGCCAAATCATTGTAGGGTACCTGCTTGAATCCTTGCGGCAACGGCTGGAATCCGTGTTTCACTTTATCCTGTCCCGTGGCTGTCAGGGTGGCCAGCGTCCGGCCGTGAAAAGACTGGTGGAAGGTGATCACTTCACCCGCCTCCCGCCCCTGCACCACCTGGGCGTAACGGCGGGCCAGCTTGATCGCCCCTTCATTGGCCTCCGCCCCGCTGTTGCAGAAAAATACGGCATCCATCCCGCTGAGCCGGTTTAGGTGGGCAGCCACCTCTTCCTGCAACGGCTGCTCAAAAAGGTTGGAGGTGTGCCACAGCTTCCCCAGCTGCTCCTGCACGCGGGCCTTCACCTTGGGATGGACATGGCCCAGGTTGCAGACGGCGATTCCGGATGTAAAGTCCAGATAACGGCGCCCGCCTGCGTCCCAGAGCCAGACCCCTTCCCCACGGACAAACGAAAGCGGAAAACGGGAATAGGTAGGAAACAGCGCCGACATCAGCTCACCCCCGCCGCCGCGCAAAAGGCGGTACCCACTTCTTCTCCCCGGAGAAAGCGGGTCATCGCCTGTTCCGATGCTCCGGGCAGGATGGCCACTTCATGAACCCCCTGCGCCAACACTTCCAAAGCGGCCCGCACTTTGGGGATCATTCCGCCCCGGATTTGCCCTTCCGCAATCAATCTTTCCACCTCTGCCGGGGATAACTGGCGCAGCCAGCGCCGCTGGCCATCTTCTTCCACGTATACCCCTTCCACATCGGTCAGCAGGAGCAGCTTGGCCGCACCCAGTGCCGCAGCCACCGCTCCGGCGGCCGTGTCCGCGTTGATATTCAGATGCTGGCCTGTCGCACTGACGCCGAGGGAGGCAATGACTGGGATATAACCCTGGCCGACCAGCAGGTGAAGCAGCTCAACGCGCACCTTGCTCACCTGGCCGACAAACCCCAGCCGTTCGTCCGCGATCTCTGCCGCAATCAGTCCCCCATCGACACCGCTGATCCCGACCGCCTTGCCGCCGGATTGCAAGATCCGGCTCACCAGCGCCTTGTTGGTCAGCCCCGCAAGGGCCATTTCCACCACTTCCAGCGTCGCTGCATCTGTCACGCGCAGGCCATCTTCAAACCGGCTTTCCACATTCAAGCGCTTCAGCAGCTGGTTGATCACAGGCCCGCCGCCATGCACCACCACCGGCTGATAGCCGAGCTCAGGCAGCCGGACCAGTTCCTCGTAAAAACTGGCGGGAAGCTGTTCCAGCGTGCTGCCGCCGCATTTGATCACAAGATAGCCGCCCTGCGCTCCCCTTTCACTCGTTCCTGCCATCAGGCTCCCCTCCTCCTCAGGCGCCGCAGCTCATGTCCGGTAACTGCCGTTGATCCGCACATACTCTTCAGACAAGTCGCAGCCCCAGGCGATCGCCGATGCCTCACCCATCCCCAGATGCACGCGAATGCGGACCACCTCAGGGGCCAGTTGTGCCGTAGCCGCCTCTTCTTCATAATCCGTGGGCAGGCCTTCCCGCACCACCTGCACCTCGCCCAGCCAGACAGCCACCCGCTGCGGCATGATCGGGTATCCGCAGTTGCCAATCGCCATCACAATCCTGCCCCAGTTGGCATCGCCGCCGAAAACCGCCGTCTTGACCAGGTTGGACTGTACCACCGACCTGGCCACCCGGCGCGCCATCTGGCGATCGGTCGCTCCGTCGACTTGCACCTCAATGAGGCGCGTGGCCCCTTCGCCATCCCGGGCAATTTGTTTCGCCAACTCCTTGCAGAGTTCGGTCAGGGATTGGACAAACGCCGCCCATTCCGGATGTTCTGGAGAAAGCGGCGCGTTGCCTGCCAGCCCGCTGGCCATCACCAGGACCATGTCGTTGGTGCTGGTATCCCCGTCCACACTGATCATGTTAAAACTCTCATCCACCGCCTCCTGCAGGGCCTGTTCCAATGCCTGCCGGTCCACCGCCGCGTCGGTGGTTAAAAAAGCGAGCATCGTCGCCATGTTGGGATGGATCATCCCCGCCCCCTTGGCGGCCCCGGCCAGGGTAACCTGCCGCCCTTCCACCTCGAAGCTGACCTGGGCTGTTTTCAATCGCGTATCCGTCGTACAGATCGCGGCCGCAAAATCCTTCCCGCCCTGCTCCTTCGCAAGCGGTACATCCTGAATCCCTTTGACCAGCTTGGCAACGGGAAGAAACTCTCCGATCACCCCGGTGGAGGCAACCGCCACCCGATGCTCAGGCACCCCAAGCCGCCGGGCCGCCTCCTGGCGAATCCGCCGCGCATCGGCCAGGCCACGCTCGCCGGTACAGGCGTTGGCATTGCCGCTGTTGACCACGACCGCCTGCAATAACCCCTCATGAACCAAACTTTCCTGTGTTACCAGCAAGGGGGCTGCACGGAATTGGTTCTTTGTATACACCGCCGCGCTGACAGCCGGCACTTCGCAAACCAAAAACCCGAGATCCAGTCCCTCCGGCTTAAGCCCGCAAGCCACGCCACCCGCCTGAAACCCCAGCGGGGCCGTCACGTCACCGGGCACCTTCACGCGGGACGAGCCTCCTCCCACCTGTTCCGCTTCCTTCATCGCACTTCCTCCTCGCAACAAGAGTCCCTTTCGCTGCCCATCTGCAACGTTTGTGTATGCTGCCGTCATCTCCGCTCCAATCAGGGGAAAAGCGGTTCGCCTTCCAGGGACAACGCTTCCGGCCAACCCATCCGCACATTCAGATTTTGTACCGCCTGTCCGGCAGCCCCCTTGACCAGGTTATCAATCACTGAAACCACCGTGATCCGTCCCGTCCGTTGATCCACGGCCACCCCGAGATCGCAATAATTGGAACCGTAGACCTCCTTGGTCGCGGGAAACTGCCCGAGCGGGCGAACCCGCACAAACCGGGCATCTTCATAATAAGAACGATACAGCTGGTGCACCTTCTCAGCGCTCAACCCCCGGCGGGGGGTGGCATAGATGGTGCACATCATGCCGCGGGTCATCGGAATCAGGTGCGTGAGAAAGGAGATCTGCACTGGCTCGCCGGCCAGTTGGCTGGCAAAACGTTCAATCTCCGGGATGTGCTGGTGCTTGTTGACCCGGTACACCTTCAGATTTTCATTTACCTCGCTGAAGGAGTGGGTCAAATTGCTGCTGCGCCCTGCGCCGGAAACGCCGGATTTGGCGTCCACGATCACCGACTGCGTCTCGATGAGCCCTTCTTGCAACAGCGGCGCCAACCCCAAAAGGGTCGCCGTCGGATAACACCCCGGGTTGGCAATCAGATCGGCCGTGCGCACCGCATCCCGGTACAACTCCGTCAAACCGTAAACCGCCTTTTCCAGCAGTGAGGCGGGGGCCGGCGTTTTTCCGTACCACTCTTCATAATCAGCCGGCTTTGCAAGACGCAAATCACCGGAGAGGTCAATCACTTTCAATCCCGCCTCGACCAACTGCGGCGTCACTTGCGCGCTGACGCCGCTGGGCGTCGCCAAAAACACCCATTCCGCGCACGCGGCCACCGCCTGGACAGCAAACTTTTTCACCCATTGCTCTTTGCCGATATGCGGAAAAATGGCCGAAATCGGCTGATCCGCCTGCGAATGGGCAAACAAATGAATTTCCTCGATCTCCGGATGACGCTGCAACAAACGGTACAGCTCTGCGCCGCCATAGCCGCTGGCCCCCACGATGGCAACCTGCATCCCCGCATCTCCTCTCCTCAAGATTCTTCTCCGCCGTTTGCTGCCGAAAAACGTCTTGCATCATTATACAAAGACGTGAATAAAAATACAATAGGCACCCCACTAGGAGGGGTGCTCTTCTGTCAACGGGCCTCGTTTGCCCATCTGCATCCGCAAATAGGCGTCAATAAACAGATCGATCTCCCCGTCCATCACCGCCTGGACATTGCCGGTCTCTACCTGGGTCCGGTGATCCTTGACCATGCTGTAGGGGTGAAACACATAGGAGCGAATCTGGCTCCCCCAGCCGATTTCCTTCTGTTCACCGCGAAGAGCGGCCAACTCTTTTTCCTGTTCCTCACGCTTTTTTTCATAGAGCCGGGCTTTGAGGATCTTCATCGCCCGTTCGCGGTTCTGGATTTGGGATCGCTCGGACTGGCAGGTCACCACAATGCCCGTCGGGATGTGAAGAATCCGCACCGCCGAATCGGTGGTGTTGACGTGCTGGCCACCTGCCCCGCTGGAGCGGAAAACGTCGATTTTCAGGTCTTCGGGGTTGATGGTCACCTCAATATCATCCTCCAGCTCCGGCATCACGTTGCAGGAGACAAAGGAGGTGTGGCGCCTGCCGGAGGAATCAAAAGGGGAGATGCGCACCAGTCGGTGCACGCCTTTTTCCGCCTTGAGATAACCGTAAGCGTTGTGCCCCTTGATCAGCAGCGTGACGCTTTTCACCCCGGCCTCCTCGCCAGGCAGGTAGTCCAGCGTCTCCACCTGGTATCCATGATCTTCCGCCCAGCGGGTATACATCCGGAGCAGCATGCTGGCCCAATCCTGCGATTCGGTGCCTCCCGCCCCGGGATGCAGTTCCAGAATCGCGTTGTTTTTGTCATATGGGTCGCTCAGCAACAATTGCAACTCAAACCGTTCCAGCGCTTTCTGCAGTTCCTTCTTTCCTTGGGACAGCTCCGGGATAAGGCTCTCATCTTTCTCCTCTTCGGCCAACTCCAGCAACACCTGCAGGTCTTCCAACCGCTTCTCAAGGTTCTGTAAGGTCTCCACCTGACCTTTCAGCGCCTTGCTCTCCTGCAGCACTTTTTGCGCCTTCTCCTGGTCCTCCCAAAATTCCGGAGCTGCCATCAGCTTTTCCAGTTCCGCAATCCGCTCCTCCTTGGCAGGGAGGTCAAAGAGACCCCCTCATTTCGGCAATCCGATGGGCTGTCTGTTGGAGCTGTTGGCGTATTTCTCCAAACGTCATCTTCTCATCCCTTTCTCACCTGATCATGTTCAGCTGTTTATGTCCAGCGGAAGATGAGCGGCATCCATGAGCGCCATATTCTTTCTTATGAAGCGCCGCAGCAATGCTTGTACTTTTTCCCGCTCCCGCACGGGCAGGGCTGGTTGCGCCCGATCTTGGGCCCGACACGGATCGGCTGCCGCTTCGGCGGCTGGCCGTCCGTTCCCGTCCCTGCCGCCGGGACCGCATCCGGCGACACCGGCTGCGCCACCGCCACCGCTTCCCGCCGCACATTCTGCGTCACTTCGGACTTCATGATCTGCTGCACCGTCGACTCTTCGATCCGGCGGATCATCTCCTCAAACATGGCAAATCCTTCAAACTGGTACTCCCGCAACGGATCGTTCTGGGCATAACCGCGCAGGTGGATGCCCTGGCGCAGCTGATCCATGGCATCCATGTGCTCCATCCACTGGGTATCCACCGTGCGGAGCAGCACCACTTTTTCAAACTCCCGCATCAGCGACTCGCCCAGTTCCTGCTCCTTCTCATCGTACTGCGCACGCACCTCTGACAGGAGCATCTCGCGAATCTCCGGCTCCTCCTTGCGCTTCAGGGAATCCGGGCTCAGGCGCCCGGGCTTGAGAAAGAGCCGTTCCGCCTCGGAGACGAGTCCTTGCAGATCCCAGTCCTCCGGCACCTCACTGGCCGGACAGTACCTCTCCAGCAATCGGGAAATGACCGCATCCGCCATCTTGAGAATCACATCTTTCAGCGACTCCCGCTCCAGCACCTCCCGGCGCTGTTTGTAAATCACTTCCCGCTGCTGGTTGATCACGTCATCATATTGCAGGACCAGGCGGCGCTGTTCAAAGTTGTTGGCCTCCATCCGCTTTTGCGCCGACTCGATGGCCCGGGTCACCATCCGGCTCTCAATCGGCTCATCCTCATCCAGGCCGAGGCGACCCATCATCGACTTGATGGTGTCAGAGCCAAACTTGCGCATCAGGTCATCCTCGAGCGAGAGAAAAAACTGCGAAGAGCCGGGATCACCCTGACGTCCCGCCCGTCCTCGCAACTGGTTGTCTATCCGGCGGCTCTCATGCCGTTCTGTTCCCAGGATATGGAGCCCTCCGAGTTCCGCCACCCCATCTCCCAGTTTGATGTCCGTCCCCCGCCCGGCCATGTTGGTGGCGATCGTCACCGCGCCTTTCTCTCCGGCCCGCGCAATGATCGCCGCTTCCTGGGCATGGTACTTGGCATTCAACACCTGATGGGGAATTCCTTCGCGCTTGAGCATCTGGGAAAGGCGCTCCGAGTTTTCAATCGAGGTGGTTCCCACCAGCACCGGCTGCCCCTTGCGGTGCCGCCGGACGATCTCCTTGACCACCGCCCGGAACTTGGCGGCCTCGGTCTGGAAAACCACGTCCGGCAGATCTTCCCGGATCATCGGCTTGTTGGTGGGGATCACCACCACATCCAGCCCGTAGATCTTCCGGAATTCTTCTTCCTCCGTCTTGGCCGTTCCGGTCATCCCGGCCAGCTTGCGGTACATCCGGAAGTAGTTCTGATAGGTGATCGTGGCCAACGTCATGCTTTCCCGCTTGACCTGCAGGCCCTCCTTGGCCTCAATCGCCTGGTGCAGCCCGTCGCTGTAACGGCGCCCCGGCATCATCCGGCCGGTAAACTCGTCCACAATCACCACTTCGCCTTCCACCACCACGTAGTCCCGATCCCGCTTCATCAATTCCTTGGCCTTGAGGGCCTGTGTAATGTGGTGGTTGTAGAGCATGTTTTCGTTGCTGTAAAGGTTGTCGATGCCGAAAAACCGCTCCACCCGGTCGGCGCCGGTCTCGCTGAGCATCACCGAATGGGCCTTTTCATCCACGGTATAATCTTCATCCCGCTTCAGCTGCTTGGCCAGACGGGCGGCGGCATAATACAGGTCGGTCGGCTTGGCTGCCTGCCCGGAGATGATCAGCGGCGTCCGCGCTTCGTCGATCAGGATGCTGTCCACCTCGTCGACAATCGCAAAGGCCAGCGGCCGCTGAACGATCTGTTCTTTATACAGGACCATGTTGTCCCGCAAGTAATCAAAGCCGAATTCGTTGTTGGTTCCATACGTAATGTCAGCCGCATAGGCCGCCTGTTTCTCTTCCGGACTCATATCGTGAAGGTTCAGGCCCACCGAGAGGCCCAAAAACCTGTAGACCTGTCCCATCTGCTCACTGTCACGCTGTGCCAGGTATTCGTTCACGGTGACAACGTGCACGCCTTCTCCTGTAAGCGCATTGAGGTAGGCAGGCATGGTGGCCACGAGCGTTTTCCCTTCGCCGGTCTTCATCTCCGCGATCTTCCCCTGGTGCAGGACGATCCCGCCCATCAGCTGCACGTCAAAGGGGCGCATCCCAAGCACCCGGCTTGCTGCTTCCCGGACGACGGCAAACGCCTCCGGCAGGAGCTGATCAAGCGTCTCTCCCTTCGCCAGCCGCTCCCTGAACTCGTCCGTCTTCGCCCGCAATTCCTCATCCCGCAAAGAGCGCATTTCGCTCTCCAGGCGGTTGATTTTCTCCACCACCTTGGCCAGACGCTTCACTTCGCGTGCGTTTGAATCAAACCACCTCAAAGGATCATCTCCTTAATCTGCGTTCCACGATCCGCGTTTTACAACCTGCGTTCATCCGAATCAATCATGCATCTGAAGGTGCCTATCCATTTTCATTCAATTGCCATCAAAACGGCCATTCAGACGTTCCATCGCGATTACCACAAAAAAAAGTATATCAAAATCCCCGTGGCCTGGCCAATGATCAAGCCGATTTTAATCGATGCCATAAGATGTCTGCCCATCCCATGAATGTAAATGATTATTGTCATTTTGACAACTTTATTTGACAAGATGACAAGAATATATTACATTCCTGAACGAGGAGGGAAAAGAATGGAACTGTTTAACCGGGTCAAGGAATTGCGCGCCAGGTTCAACATGACCCAAACGGACCTGGCGAAAGCCATCGGCGTCTCCCGGCAGACCATCAGCTTGATCGAACGGGGCGATTACGCACCATCGGTCGTCCTCGCATTGAAAATGGCCGAAGTGTTTCAAGAACCGGTAGAAGCCATTTTCTCCTTAAAAAAAGATTCGGGAAAGGAGCGAACCACTTGAAAAAAAGAACTTTCCTCTCTCTTATCGCAGGCAGTGTCAGCGGATTTATTCTCGCGTTTACAGCGCTTTACGCCAGAGATCTTTCTGCCGGGATTCTCATCGAGCAATATTTCTTTCTATTTCCATATGACTGGTTGTATCTGCTCATCGGCATGGCTGTTCTGATCGGTATCATCCTATCACGCTCTTTCCTCACCCAGGCCAAGCGGGATCTGGAGCGATCTGGGGAAATTCCAGAATTCCTGGAAAAACTGACGGGCAAAGCGCTCATCTCCGCTTCCCTCAGTAGTTGTGGCGCAACCATTTGGCTGATCATTGCCTTGGCTCAGCTGTTTACCTTCGACGAACCTTTCTTCTGGTTGCTGGTCAACGTAACTCTTTCTCTTTTCATGCTCCTACTGAGCCAGTGGCTTTTACGCCAATGCATCAATCTATTTAACCTGGTTTATCCCGAGCGCAAATTTCAGTTTGACATGTCCAGTCAGGAGTACTTTGAGAAGCTGGACGAAGCGGAAAAATATATTGCTTATCATTCAGCCTTTCAAGCATTCAAGTCGATGGATATGATGCTTCTGTTGTCCTTGGGCATCCTGGTGGTTTACGCCATCTTCGTCCAGTTTGCCCTTTTCCCAATGCTGCTCCTCTCTGCTTTGTGGATTCTCCAAAAGGGGATCTACTTCCGGGAAACCATGAAATTCTACCGGGCCGAATGAACCGGCACCCTTTTCTGAAAAACGCGCACGCAAAAAGGACCGCCTGCCCATCGTCAGACGGTCCTTTGTTGATCCTCTGGTCTTGATCCTGTCATCATCCCGTTTCCCATCACGCCTCCGTTTCGATCAGGCCGTATTTTCCGTCATCGCGCTTGTATACCACGCTCACCTGGCCCGTCTCCGCATTGGAAAAAACGAAAAAATCATGCCCGAGCAAATCCATCTGCAGGATCGCTTCTTCCACATCCATGGGCTTGAGATTAAACCGTTTGGTGCGGACAATTTCATATGGCTGTGACTCCTGTTCCTCCTCGCCACGCGAGAACAACGCCGTGCTGGGAACGGCCGCCACCTGACGTGCCTTGCGATTGACACGTGTCTTGTACTTGCGGACCTGGCGCTCCAGTTTGTCTGCAGCCAGATCGATCGCCGCGTACATATCCTGGTGTCTCACTTCTGCCCGCAACAAAAGGTTGGGAACCGGCACGGTCACTTCCACCACATGCTGATTGCGAACGATGCGCATCGTCACCTGGGCCATCTGATCATCAGGGATGTCATCAAAATACTTTTCCAGACGGCTCAACTTTTTCTCGGCATATTCTTGCAGAGCCGGGGTCACTTCCACGTTGTCTCCACGGACAATATACCTCATTTCCCATCCTGGTTCGTCAAACCCACCTGAATCCCACTTCAGGCAGGGACCCCTTCGAACCAGGCGTTCACCTCCTTCCAAGTTTAGGGATCTAGGCCCGGGGGTCCCACCCGGAGCGTCCGCGTGTTTCCTTCGGGCTTGCCCGCTCGGACGTTCGGAGCCGGTGCGGCCGGCCCGCAAGGCGAAGGAAACCGAAAGAAAGGCGAGACCCAAGCCGCCACGGACGCCGCCCTGTGAGGGCGCCTGCCGGGTTTGTCCGACACCCGGCTAAACGGCGTTACCGAAAGGCAAAGGCCAATCTTCGAAGCGTTCGCCACACGGAGGCAAACGAGGTCTGCTGCCATAGCGCAAGGCCGTTATGGCGTTCAAGTTGTTCTTCAAGTTTGAGCAAGTCCACCTTCCGCGCGTGGCCGCTCCCCGCCTTTCGGGTCATCCGGGTTCCTTCCACAGGTGCGGAAGAGCCCTTTAGGCGTTCCACGATCGCGCGGCGGAGACTTTGCGGAATTTGCTCTCGGAATCCTAGCGCTCTGCGACCGATCACCAGCGCTGCTGCCTCATGCACCGTAACGCCAAAACGCTTGCGATATTTGTACCAACCGATCGTCGACGTAAATTCCGGACGCACGAAGCGGACAAGGACGCCTTCTTTCTGCGCCCGGCGAAAGATGGCCTCAAGCACCTTCTCGTGCGGAAAGTTCGACGCCATCCGGTTGAAGGTCCGGTCTGTATCCATCCGCCCCTGGGCAAACGCCAGGTTCTCTAAGGCGATCGGCTTCCCCAGCGCCTTGGCCATATCTACGATCACTCTCCCCAGGGTGCCGATGAGATACGTCCGCCGATTCCCGCGGGCATGGGCAAGTTCTGGAACCCGAAGATAGAAAAACCCGTGAGGTTTGAGAAGGATCTGGAACTCGCCATCGTACTTGCCAAGGTTCTTCGGAAATGGTACGGCTAATTCTTCAGGCCAAGGTTCCGGGTTCCCATCGCGCCCTACGTTTGCCACGGCCAGCCCGTCGGGGTTAGTGTCAATGCCTAGAAAACCCCGCAATGTCTCTGTCGTCGGCATGGGCGCAGAAAGGGAAAACGTGATGTGCGCCCGGTAGCGGCCGTCCGGCCCGCGCTTGAGTTCCACTGTATACGGAATCTTCTCGGTCAGCACACGGCGGAGAAGTTCTCGGTGCTTCCCCGACACCCAAAGGCGGCCTTCGACCCGCGGGGCCCGCGTCATCTTCGGGCGGTCGAGGCGGTCCGTGCCGACCTGCTCGGATCGATGCGAGAGCGTGACGGACAGGCGAAAATCCATTCCGTCGTCAGTGATCTTCAGGTTCGGGTTCCCGCCCTTGGTGCGGTCTCCGCGGGCGTAGAGCACGTTCCTCCGCGCCGCACGCCACGCTTCCCGGGGAACCTTCTTCCGCGACACCTTCCGCCAGAGCTTCCGCCCGCCGAAGATCACCTTGGGAACGGTGCCGTTTTGCTCATGCATCTTGAGTTCCCGGAGCTTCTTTTCCAAAGCGGACACACGATAGCGGCGACCCTGTACGGCAATCGCAAGACGCCGGCGTTCTTCCACGGCGACGCCCTTCTTTTCGGCGCGGCGAAGCTTCTTCTCCGCCCAGGAAAGCTTCCGCCGGGCGCGGGAGAGTTTTGTCTCCGTCTCCTCGATGCGCCGGGCAAGCAGAGTCTTCTGGGATTCGAGGATGCCCTGCGCCTGGAGCCGGGCATCATCAACGTAGCGGGAATTCAGGCCGAAGAGAGCCTGCCCCTGCTTTTTGATCGCTTCCCGAGAAACGCCTTCCTGGAGCCGGTTAAACGCCCAGCGCACACATGCCGAAAAAAGGCGCATCTCCGTCTCCAGGGGCGTTTCATTCCCGAGGCTCCACGTTTCCGAATACTCCGGGATCGTTTCCGAGAAAAATTCCCCCACCACGGTGAAAGGGATCTCGTTCTGCTTCACGAGCATGTTTGATCAACTCCTGAACGCCTTGCCGAACTTTCCGCCCGCCTCGCGCGCCGTACAGCCGGGCCGAAAAAGACGTCATGATGGGCCAGAAGTCCTGTACAAGTTCAGTCTTGACCTCACTCTTTTCGGCCATTTTGAGCACCCGATCCAGGCCCCGACGCTTCTGGTTAAGACCAGAGGCCACGTGGAATGTTCGGCCACTACCCGATAACCTTTCTCCCCGGCATAAGCCCGCAACCTTCCAACTGACGCTCCAAATTTCCCGCATCCGCCTGTTTCTTTATGGATAAAAGTTCCGTGCCCCTCATGCTTCTATATTAGCAAAACAATTAGCAAAACAGTACGATTCAGTGAATGATAGTGCATTTATCTGTAGCTGCTTCAATCCTCCCATCCTCGCCCAGACACAACTGTGTGTATGATAGTTATTCCATGTGAAAGGGAAAAAATCCTGCCGCTTCAACAAATTTTCATTCTTGCACCATGAACCAACAAATGCTATTCTTAAATTCGCAGAGTGACCAAAAAACTAATTTAGTCAATTAGTTTTGAGGGAGGTGATCATCATCAACCGCAAACAAAGCATCCTGGAAGCAGCAAAACAGTCTTTTGCCCTCTTCGGGTATAAAGGCACCACCATGGATCACGTGGCCACAGCGGCCAAGGTAGGAAAGGGGACCATCTATACCTTTTTCAAAAATAAAGAAGAGCTCCTTCATGCCGTCATCGAGGAGGTGGTGCAGGAGATGAGCCAGCTGTTGCAAAAAACGGTGGACCCGAACCGCTCCTTTTTTGACAACCTGCACCACACCTTGATCCAGATTCTGGATTATCGCCGCAATCACCCGTTGCTGCAGCGGCTTTTCCTGGAAGCGCGGGAACTGGGAGGAGCGACTATCCAGCTGGCTGTGGAACTGATCGAGCAACACAACCTGCAATTCATCCAAAGCCACATCGAACGAGCCATCGAAAAAGGCGAACTAAAGCCGTGCCCTCCGGAAATCACCGCCTTTGTGATGATCAAACTGTATGTGGCCCTCTCTTTTGAATGGGAAAAAAAGCACCCGCCGCTTGCCAAGGAAGAACTGGCCGAGCTGTTCCGGCTTTATCTGGCGGAAGGCTTGGCCCCATCCGCCCCGCCTGGTCAGGCAACCTGACAGGATTTGTCCACTGAACCGCTGAAGCAAAACGGGGAATTTCGAGGAGGAATGCCGATGCTTCCAGCCTTTTTCCAAGAAGTCCTCTCGCTTGTCAAAGACAAAAAGGTTCTCGTCTCTGTGCTGGTCCTCCTGCTGATACCTGTCCTGTACAGCGCCACTTTTCTCTGGGCTTTCTGGGACCCGTACAACAAGATGGACCGTTTGCCGGTGGCGGTGGTCAACCTGGACGAAGGAGCCGTTCAGGACGGGAAAAAAGTCAATCTCGGCGCGGAACTGGTGGAAAAATTGCGGGACAACCAGTCCTTCAACTGGCGGTTTGTCAATCTGGAAGAGGCCCAAAAAGGGCTGGAAGAAAACCGCTATTACATGATGGTGCAAATCCCGCCGGATTTTTCCCGTGATGCAGCCACAGCGGTGAAGGAGCATCCGGATGCGCCCAAATTGGTCTACATGCCCAACGAAAGCTTCAACTTTCTCGCGGCCCAAATCGGTGAAACGGCTGTCCGGAAGATCAAGGAAGAAGTGTCCAAAAGCATCCGCGAGGAATATGTCACCCTGCTCCTGGATGGCTTTGACAAGATGGCGGACGGCCTGAAACAAGCCGGCCGGGGCGCGCATGAACTGCACCAGGGCACCCGGGAAATCGAAGCGGGTGTGGATTCGCTGGAACAACACCTGCAGCACGCTGCCGAAGGTTCCAAGTCGTTAAAGGAAGGGTCCGAAGCGCTGACCGCTGCCTATGGACAAATTCACCAAGGCATTCAGGAGACGCACAAGGGGACAAAACAGCTTGCCGAGGGAACAGCGCAACTGCAGGAAGGAACAACCCGTCTGCTGGATGGCGCCAGGAAATCGCAGGCCGGGATGACGCAATTGGAACAACAACTGGGCCAGGCATCGCAAGGCATCGACCAACTGGAAAAGAGCAGCCGGCAACTGACACAGGGCATGATGTTGCTGGCCAAGCAACACCCGGAACTGGCCAATGATCCGGCATTCACCGCGTTATACCAGGGCAGCCAATCCCTCCATGACGGCATTCAGGAACTGGCCGCCGCCGCACGGCAACTGGCCAAAGGCGCCGACCAGTTGGCCGATGGGCAAGCGCAATTGGCCGATGGCATCGAACAATTCCACGGCCATTTTAGAAATCTTGATGCCGGTGTCCGTCAACTGCTGCAAGGCGAAGAACAGCTTTTGCAAGGCAGCGGAAAATTCCAGGAAAGCCTCACCCGCTTCAAAGACGGGGCAAGTGAACTGGCAGACGGCAGCAGCCGGCTCCAGCAAGGCGCCCGTTCCCTGCACGAAGGCATGCAACAGCTGGCAGAAGGATCAGGCACGCTGAGCAAAAAGCTGAGCGAGGCCAGTGAGGAAACCTCCAATGTCAAAAACCATCCGGAAAACCGGACGATGATTGCCGACCCGGTGCAAATGGACATTGAGAAGATCCATGAAGTGCCGAACTACGGAACGGGGTTTACCCCATACTTTCTCTCACTCGGCCTTTATGTCGGCGCATTGATCCTTTCGATCATCCTGCCGCTGCGCGATCCGGCCACCTTTCCCCGTTCAGGAAGCAGCTGGTTTTTTAGCAAGTTCTTGCTGTGTCTCCTGATCGGCCTGCTGCAAGCCGTGATCGCCGACCTGGTTCTGTTGTACGGGTTGGGCGTGCCGGTGCAGAGCGTACCCAAATTCTTTTTCTTTACGGCCATCACCAGCCTTTGCTTCGTCACGCTGATACAATTTCTGGTCACGACACTGGATCAGCCGGGACGTTTTTTGGCCATCCTGATCCTCATCCTGCAACTGACATCCAGTGCCGGAACCTTCCCGCTGGAAGTGATTCCACAGGCCTTGCAACAAATATATGCCTGGCTGCCCATGAGTTATTCGGTCGCCGGGTTCAAGGCCGTCATCTCCAGCGGCAACGATGCACTCATGTGGAACAACGTCAAGGTCCTGCTGCTTTTCACCGCAGGAGCGGGACTTGCCACCTGGATGTTTTTTGTCTACCTGTACCGGCGCCAGAAGAAAAGGTTTGCAAAACACGAAGCAGGAGAACTGGCCAGTTAAGCAGGAAAATGGCTGCACAAACTTTCGACCGGCACGTCGTATCGCATGATTGTTCAGAAGTAAACAAAGAAGCCTGTAGACGAAGCTCCATGACGGAGCGTCGTCTACAGGCTTACGCCTTCTCATCCATTTGAACCATGTTGAGGCGGTTTCCCCTTCTAAAACTATCCCGTCGGCTTAGGCAGGGGCCGCCCCAGCCACTCCTCATAAAAAGCTTCCAGGTCAGGCTCGAAGTCGTGGATCACGGGATAAAACGGAGGCACCGACTCGACTTCCAACAAAGTGCCGCAATCCGGGCAATAGTATTCACGCAAAACGTTCCAAGCCGGGTCAGCATGCATGAGCTTCGGATAAATGTCGTTGAGGCTTTCTTCGGTATCTCTCACGTAGATCGCCGCATGAAGTTTCCAGTTTTCCCTGTAATCCCCAAATTCATGGCCGCAATCGCATTTTGTCACGCGCTCGCCATTTGATTTTTGCACAATGTACAGATGAGGTCCCAACGGCAATAATATCTGATCATCCCACTTGACCCGTTCCTGCAAGATTTCAAGATACATCTCAAAGCGTTCCGCATCCTTCGGACTGGAAAGCATGCGATGAACCGTGTCCCAGTCCAGCGTGCCATCGATCAAATGTTCGATTTGTTCTTTGGTATATTTCATATGCCTTCAAGCCTCCTTCAAGCGAATTTCAATCCCAGTATTCTCCCCACCATTCTGCCGTCGTCCAATGCCGGCTGGCCCGTTGCAAATCCTCGGGAAATCGTTCATTTTCAGGAGCCGTGAGATAACCTGATCCTTGTATATATTTGCCCGTAATCTTCTCCACGTCGTCAATCGTAATCGTCCAGTCACCCGGCAGATCCCAGAATTTCCTAAATTCCTCCAGGAAAGGCGCATTATCTTCCAGTTCAAACGTGGTGGCATACGCATACAGCACCGGAAATGCGGCACGTTTTTCCAACACGTTTTGCCGTTCTTTCTTGATCCATTCACGCGTCGGCATGCTTCGGCTCAATCTTTCTTTGCGTATTTCCTGGCGGCGTTTTGCCGTTTTTTCCCGATCCACTTTCCATTTGCCCTTTTCATCTTGCTCAATGACCGCTCCATACACCTTTTCCGCGTATCGGGGCAACAAATATCCTCCATTCAGATCCTCCTCGATTTTTTCAGGCGCCCGATCCAGGGGATCGCCAAACCCTGGTCCCCCCCGCAAAAAGACGTACACCATGTCGTAATCCTTAAACAGTTGTTCCGTTGTGATGTTTTGTTTCGATCGGGTAAATTCAGCGTCCAATTGTTCTTCCCAGACAGGCTGATCAGGATCCAGGTCGCCTCCTTGGGGAAATGGCAGGCCTTCCTCAATGCGCTTTTTCAAATCTGTTTTTTGGGCATGCCAAATATATCCGGCGGCCGAAGGATAGCCTCCCATTAAACCGCAATCCGCAAATACATACGATGTGCCGACATAAAAGTTGGTCCAGTCTTTCGACTTCCACATCATGCGCAAACTTTCATACCCGCTGCCTCCACGGTATTTGCCATAACCGGCCGAATTTTTCTTCACCGAACGGCCGAGAAACAGCATCGGCTCGACCCGTTCCCAGGTTTCCATGTCCCCTTGGTCGCCTTCCGGATTCCATATCGCGGCGCCGTGGTCGATGCCGTCTTTGATCGCGGTGGCGCCGGTGCCGCATGAGGCCGGTTCAAAGCTGTTGATGGCGTGAATTTCGCCATATTGGTTGACGCCCCCGCCCATCAGGAAGGTTTCCGTGGCGGCGTTTCCGGCATTCACTTCTTCCAAATAGCCTCTTCCAAAGTAACCACGGCTGATCGAGCGCCAGATGGCTGTCCAGGCATTCCATAAGAAATGCCAGGAAAAACTGTGGGCCGTAATCCGGTTCATCGGATTGATCCAAGACCCTTTGGGCAAGTCAAACAATGTGGCGTACATCGGACCCTCGTTGATGCGTTCGTTCGGCATCAGCGTTTGCGTCATCATCACCCAGATGCCACTCGTGTAAGTCACCGGATGGGCGTTATAGGGATGCCATCCCCAACGGCTGGTCCCTCGCGCGCTGATTTTCCATTTGCCATTTTTTTGTACGGTGATTTCGGTGGGGCACAACACAAAATAGTTCAGCTTGGCAAACTCCGGCAAATCGCCCATCAACCGATGATCGTAAGGGACATCGGCCATGCTGACGCCGCGATATTTTCCGGGAATCAGAAGCGTCTTGATACGGGCAATCAGCTGTTGGCGAGCGTCCTCAATGCTTTCCCGGACAAACTTTTTCCAAACGTCGATGCCGTATTCCTCAATGATGCTTAACACCAGCTCGCGAATGCGCAAACACCCCGCCAGTCTGGTGCGCTCATCCAACGTCCAGTATTTGGTCGTCCGGACAGCCCGTTTACTTTCGGCCAGCCAATCGCCCAACAGCTCAAAATTTCTCGCAACCTTCCGGCACGTAATGTAGTAACCGTCCCCAAATCGCGTGACCGGATTGGTCGGCATGGATCCTGGAGACACTCCGCCTGTTTCAATCGAATGCGTGACACCGCCGGCCCAGGCGACCACTTCACCTTTGTAAAAAATTGGCACAATCGTGTGTGTGTCACACGTATGAATGTTCCCGACATGGCCGTCGTTGTTGATAAACACGTCCCCATCTTCGATGCCCGGATTGGATTCGTAATCGTTTGCAATCATGTACTTGATGGCAGCACCCATTGTGCCCACATGGATAATGATCCCTGTCGAGGTGACGACACCATCCCCTTCCGGCGTGTACAGGGTAAAGCAGAGCTCGCCTTCCTGTTCGACAATCGGTGAGGCCGCAACCCGTTTTGACGTTTCCCGCGCGTCAACCAGTCCGCCCCGCAGCCGGTAGAAAATTTTTTCGTACGTAATCGGATCCGCATTTTTTAACTCCAACTGCGTAATCCCCGCGTAATGACCGGTTTCCCGGGTGAGCCTGTCGATCTCCTCACGCATTGCTTTGAGTGTTTTGCCGTCCCAGCCGATTCCTTTCTTAGCAATTGCCAGATCCTCTTTTCGAATCGCCATTGTAAAATCTACCTCCTTTTCATTCCCCTTGAACCAATTCAAAAATGCGGTGACGATTCAAGGTTGTTTCATATCCTGGCGGCACAATGAAGGTGGTCGCCGGATCCTCGATAATCGCCGGCCCTTGGATCACATTGCCTGCTTGCAACTCTGTCATCTCCCATATATTTGCCGTCACCCACTGCCCCCGCCAGTACATTCCCCTCGTTCCTTTGTGCGCGGAATCGGGCGGCGTCGCCCCTTTTTCCTCCTCATCCGGAATGACAGGCTTTACAACCTCCGTAATCCCCCGGACAGTCGCCGTCGTAATCGTAAACCCGAACTCTGTGGAAATGGCCGCCTTATGGTATACCTTGCTGTATAACTCCTCGAATGCATCTTTTAATCGATCCCAATCGGCAGCCGATTCAAACTTGGAAACCGGGGAAACAACTTCAATATCGTTCAACTGCCCTTGATACATCATGTGGCAGCCGTATTCATATCTCACATTCTCTTTCGGAATACCTGCTTTCTCAAACTCAGCAGCCACTTTTTCCGACAACTCTTCCCAAATTTTTTGCAGCCGTTTTCCGCCTTCCATCTTTTCGGCGTCTGAAGCGTCGGCCGCTACATTGATTAACGTAGAAGAGTCGTAACGGTATTCGAAATCCGCAGCACCACAGCCATAAGCAGAAAATCCGGCAGCCCATGCGGGAACCAAAACCTTTTGGAAACCCAGCCCTTCCGTATAACCGTATGTGTGCAAGGGTCCGCCCCCTCCATAGGAAAACAGGATGAAATCGCGCGGACTGTACCCTTTGCCGGAAATGACGGAAGCCAGGTAATACTTCAACCGGTAATCCAACAATTCGATCACGCCGGCTGCCGCCTTTTCCACACTAATCCCTAATGGGTCAGCGATTTGTTCTTTCACGGCGGCATACGCCCGTTCCTTATCCAGCTTGATTTGACCGCCCAGAAAATTGTCTGGATTGATATATCCGAGAATGACATGGCAATCCGATACCGTCACCGTTTCCACACCGCCTTCCGGCCAACAGGTTCCCACACGGTAACCCGCGCTGTCCGGGCCGAGCGTCAAACCATTGGAATAAGGATCCACGCGCACATAGCTGCCTGTGCCCGCACCGATCGAATCCATGAACAGCAGGGGAATGGCGAGGACAAGCTTGGCCATGTCAGGACTGTATTTGTACACGTATTCTCCTTGCGTAATCATCGCAATGTCAAAGCTGGTTCCGCCGATGTCCGAACAGATGATATTGTCATAACCCAAATAATTGCCTAAACTCTTGGCGCCGACCACACCGCCGATCGGACCCGAAACGAGCGTGCGCGCCAATTCATTCGCTTCGATGCTGATCGTTCCTCCGTGACTGGCCATAATCCGCGTATCAAACTTGCCGCCCAATTCACGAAAACGTCGGTCAATTTTTCGTAACTGCTCGCGCGACGGATCAGCAATCTTTGCTTCGACGAGAACCGTATTCGTCCTTTGTAACTCACGAAAAGCGGGATAATAATCCACAGAGGCAAAAACCTGTACGGACAGGCCTCTTTCCGCAATGATTTCTTTGGCAATGTCCCGCACTCTCCGCTCGTGGACGGGATTGGCATGGGAATAAAGGAGAGAAATGGCAATCGCCTCGACTCCCTCGTCAAGCAATTCCTCCACGGCTTGACGGACCTCATCTTCCCGCAGGGGGATGGCAATATCGCCAAAAAGATCGATACGTTCCGTCACGCCACGAATCAGCTCTCTCGGGACAAGAGGCGGTTCGTATTTGTGCGTGTTGAGGTGGATGCGATCCTCGTAAGAGTACCCTAGATAAGACTGTATCCCTCGGCCCATGCGCAAGAAATCTTCCATTCCTTTATTGACAATCAAACCGGTTCGGCGCCCTTGACGTTGAACCAAACGGTTCAACATGGCGGTTCCCGAATACACAGCCGTCTTCAGTGAAGGCATGACCTCGTCAATATTTAGCTCCCATTGCTCCAGCGCGTCGTTCATGGAATGGATGATTCCTTCCGATTCATCCAACGGCGTGGACTGCGCTTTTCCCACGACAAACCGGCCTTGATCATCAATAATGAATGTGTCTGTCATCGTCCCTCCCGCATCGATGGCGAGGACTTCAGCACGTCTTTTCGACATACGGCACCCCTCCTTAAGAATGGACTTTTTGGTCTTTTGAGTCTTCTTAGATGAAAGTCCTCCCATCTCTTATGCACAGCAAAATTCATGCCAGGTTCATCGCATCGCAAATTGTGTGGAATGTCCCTTGTTATGAAGAAGCGTTCACGCACCTATTGGCTTGGAGGGGCTTTTCTTTCCGAAGCCACATTGTAGCGTTCCGCTACAATTGTAGCGAAACAATTTAGATTCATAAAAATGGAACGAATCATTCCTTGTATATTTGCGCTAATTTTATTATTATTGGTAGCGAGAAACGGTCATCATTCACCTTCATGGTGGGGGGATATTGATGGAGAATTTAAATATAGCTATTCGTTCGGTCGGTGACATCCACGAAGAAATGAAAAAACTCGAAGCAAAATGGGGCCACTTCGTGTTGGAAAAACGCAAACCGCAAGGGGTACGAAAACATATTTATCAATCATGGGAACGATGTCAAAACATGGGTATCGATCCCCGTAAAAAACAAACCTCCATCGTAATGACCGACGAACAATTGGTGGAATGGGTCAATCGCTCCCACTTATACCATGTATCCCTGCCCATTCTTGATGACTTGGCCCGGGAAATCAGTGGCACTCACCATCTGCTCACGCTTTGTGACCACACAGGAAAAATGATGTATTTGCGGGGCGACCAACAGATCAGAAAGAGAGCGGAGAAAATCAACTTTGTTCCAGGCTCCGACTGGAGCGAGGCAGCCTTCGGAACCAACGCGATCGGGACCGCTCTTGAAACAAAGCAGCCCATCCAGATCTTTTCCTATGAACATTTTTGTGAAGGATGCCATCCCTGGGTCTGTTCAGCCTCACCCATTCAAGATCCGCTCACCGGGCAGCTGCTTGGAGTGATTGATGTGACCGGTCCATCTAATCATGCCCAACCCCATACCTTGGGAACGGCAGTGATGGCGGCCAAAATGATCGAACAGCAGTTGCTTCAAACATCTTTACAAAAGCGGAATTATCTGCAGCGCTGTTTTGAGCAGGCGGTCAGGAAATGGAAAAATGACCCGATGATGGTATTGGATGTCGTTTTACAGGTTGTCGACGCAACTCCAAGCGCCTTGTCCCTGTTTCAGTTAAAGGATCGAAGGGATATATGGGCTCTCTCCGAAATGAAAGAACTGAAATCGGTTCTCCTCACCCTTAACAACTCACAGGCCGAAACCCAACTCCCTGAAAAGCAACTGACCGTCTCCATCCAGACCATTACCATGGAACATGAAAGAATCGGTTTTCTCCTTCATTTCCATAAATCGCCGCAGCATCGTTCCCCCACACACCGGTACGCAAAACCTGCACCAGTAAATCACTGGTCTGAAATCATCGGCGAATCGCAAGCGCTAAAGGAAGTCGTCTACAAAAGCCAGATTGTCGCCTCCACCAATGTCCCCGTATTGATCACAGGGGAAAGTGGGACTGGTAAAGAACGGTTTGCCCGAGCGATCCATCATGCCAGCCTTCGCCATCGCGGGCCCTTTGTCGCGATCAATTGCGGAGCCATTCCAAAGGAATTGATCGCCAGCGAACTGTTTGGTTATGAGCCTGGCACCTTCACAGGCGGCAATCCGCGGGGCAAGGCAGGAAAATTTGAAGATGCGAACGGCGGGACGTTATTTCTTGATGAAATCGGTGAAATGCCGCTGGATTTGCAAGTTTTTTTGCTGCGTGTTTTAGAGGAAAAAGAAATCGTCCGCCTCGGTTCCTCGAAGCCGATGCCAGTGGATGTCCGAATCATCGCGGCCACCAATCAGGATCTTGAAAAACTGGTCAAAGAAGGAAAGTTCCGTTCCGATCTCTTCTACCGGCTCAATGTGGTGCATCTGGCGCTTCCGCCGTTGCGGGAACGGGGGAATGATCTGCTCCATTTATGCAAACACTTCATTGAAATGTTTGCCAAGCAACATGGCCGGAAGGTGTCGGGGATAGACGAAGCAGCGCTCTCATTCCTGAAGCAATACCACTGGCCAGGAAATATCAGGGAATTGAAAAACGTGATGGAACATGCCGTTCTGTTTGCCAGCGGTGAGTCGATTTCTCTCTCTGATTTGCCCCCTTATTTGCTGTCAAATGTCGCAAGCGGATCCACATCTCCCTTGGAACAAGAGGAAAAACGATTGCTTCAACAATTGTATAAAGAAACAAATGGAAATTTGTCGGAAATCGCAAGACGTTGCAAAATTGCCCGTTCCACTCTATACAGAAAATTAAAAAAATACAACATGCTATAATTGCAACCGCAATTACTCGATCCTCAGTTTAGGGTTCGAAAAAAACCACCCTGCCCTCTTCGGACAGGGTGGCTTTGTCGTTATATAGATCCTGCAACTTGCACTTGCAAATCCGGCATCTATGATAACAACACATCCATTACAGTCTGGTTACATTTGCTGCTTGCGGGCCACGGGCACCTTCGACGATGTCGAATTCGACGAGCTGCCCCTCTTCCAGTGTCTTGAAACCGTCGGCATTGATCGCGGTGTAGTGGACAAACACATCGCCACCATCTTCGCGCTCAATAAAACCATAGCCTTTTTCGGCGCTAAACCATTTGACTCGCCCTTGCATTGAACAAAACATTCCTTTCTTCATGGACTTGCGTGAGGGGCTCTCCTGAGAAAAGAACCAACTTCAGTCGCCCGAAGCAGACTCTTCTTGCAAAAGAACCGACCCACAACTCGACTATACTGAAAAAAATGGCGAAAGTCAAATCCTTTGTGGAATGATGGGCTGAATATTTTTTAAACCTCCCGGTTGAACAGCGTACTGACCAGACCGGTGCGATCGATGCCTTCCTCCATGTACCCTCGGACAGCTTGACGTGTTCTGCGGCTCTGTTGCATCTGTTTTGTGAGAAGGCTCATCTGTTCTTCCAGCTTGCCCTGATTGTCCTGCTCCAGCGCCTGAATCCGGCGAAGAAGATCCCGCTGCTTGTCGTTCAGCGGGAGTGTTGGCCCCGTTGCAAATTGTTGCCCTTCCCGTTGGATGAAATCCTCCCGTTGTTCCAACAGGCGATTCACTTCATCCCAGTTGCACTTTTCAATCTCTCCCGCAATCGCTTTTGAAAGCTGCCAGTAGGTTTCCAAAAAGCGATCAAGTGAGTCATCCGCTTGGGTGCTCTCCTTCCATCCGCTCAATCCGGTCCCGCCCCTTCAGTTTCGGCACAAATGTTATCGCTCATGTATGCTCACTCATTTCCGTTACTACTACTATGCTTTCCGCTACTTCCAATCCTTTACCGCACCCTATTCCGGATTCAATGTAAGCCATCTACATGGCATGTTACCACCTGCGGCCTGTCACCCACGGCCCGCTCAGTTTTGCTTGAGCTGTTTCATCGCCTGTTCCCACGTGTCCCGCAACTCTTCCGTCAGCTCCAGCGCTTCTTCCATTTTGGCTAAGTCCTTGGCCACGTTGGCCTCCCGGACATGGCGAATCAGAAAGTCATACATGGAAGCCAGCGAACGGCCAATCTCATATTCCTGGTTCAGCGTAGCCAAGAGCTCATAGTAAATGTCCTGCACGCGTTGCAGCCGTTCGTTGACCGTTGCCCAATCCTTGGACTGGTGCGCCTGGATGGCCTGTTTCAGAAAACGGGCCGCTCCTTGATAAAGCATCAAGGTCAATTCTGGCGGCGAGGCTGTCATGACCTGGTTGATCTGATACGCCTGGTATGGATTGGTCATCCCCATTTCCCATCGTCCTCCGTCTGCTCGCACGTTGCGTGACCTTCACTTGAAACCTTCGCTCGGATTCTCACGTTTAGGTTTTGACGGTTTCCACCTGTCACGTTGCACTGTCACGTTGCAAAATCACGACTGCTGACCGCCACCGCCAAACGTCTGCGCTAGCCAAGCGCTTTGCATGTTCATCCGGGCAAGAGCCCGCTCCATTGCCGTAAACTGGCTCCAGTAACGCTGCTCAATCATCACCAGACGGTCTTGCATGCGGGCAATCCGCTCGTCAATATCTTTTATTCGCTCTCCGAGGGTACTGTTATCCACCAGCATCAGGCTGTTGACGCTTCCTGCCTTCTCACTGAGCTGGCTAATTGCAAGGTTGACTTGGTTGTACAGCCGGTGGCCAAGCCCTAAATGTTCCTGATCAATCGCGGTTCCTGTCTGATCCGGATCTATAGGATTCGGCCGGGCGGTAAACAGCATCATCACATCGTCCGGATTCTCACTGATCGCCTGGCGCAGCTTGGCCTCGTCCTTAATGTACAGCTTCCCGCGCTCTCCGTACACCAACTTGCCGTTTTCATCCACATAGGAACCTGTTTCGATCCCCAGCGCAGCCAAATGTTTCAGGGCGCTGTTTGTCACACCGTTCGACCATTTAGAACTATCCACTGGCTCAACTGTGCTGTAGGCAATCAAACGAAGCTGCGCCATAAACCCTGAGATGAGGCTGTCATTGCGGATCATTCCGCTTTTGGCCTTTTCCTCCCAGAGTTCGATCTCTTTCTCCTTCATCTGTTCCTTCTGTTCCTTGGTCAGCGGCGGATAGTCGCGGTAGCGTGGCTCCTGCAACTTCTTATTGACCTCGTCCACCAGCTTGTTGTATTCGTCGATGAAGGTTTTAATGTTATTATAGATGGCATCGGTGTCCCGGGAGACGGTGATGGTCGTGGTGATCGGGGTACCGCCTGGATCTTTGACAAGTTGGATCGTCAGGCCGTTGATGTTGATTGTGTTGGTATTGAATTGGAAGGTTTCTCCTAGAAAAACGATCTCGGCATTTTTACCAGTAAGTTGATCTAAAATTTTAAGATCATCTGGATTACTAGGATCCAGGGAACTGGGATCGACAATGATACCAATGGCATCTTCTAAAAATTTTTTTGCATCGGCATTATCAATATTTGCACTAAAATCTATTTTAGCATCACTTCCAGTTATTGTTGAAATGAAGAAAAAACGTTTCGTTGTCGTATCGTATGAAACTCTCACTTTGGTTTCAGACGACATTGCATTGACTGCAGAAACAAATTCACCCACTGTCAACTTACCATCTGCCTTAAAGGAGGTAAAATCCACTTCTTGTCCATTAATCTTGATTTTATCTGGAATAGTGATTGGATTTCCTTGATCATCATTCACTATTAGTGGGGTATCCAATGTATCATAAGACAGCTGCTTACTCGTCATCGAAGCACCTTTAGCCAGCTGCTTTACCGTCAATGTATAGGTTCCCTCAACCGCATTATTACTGGCAGTGACATTGGCCAGTGTAGTATCAGAAACATTGGCCTTTTTCGCGAGGAAAGTTCCCTGGAAACGCAGGGGTTCGACCGCCTTCCGGAAGTTGACCATGAGCCGGTTGACTTCACGGTAGGCTTCTTTTTGCCATTCCAGAAGCTGACGCTGCTGCATCAGCCGGTTGAGAGGAATTCTGTGCGCATTCAT
Source organism: Bacillus thermozeamaize (assembly GCA_002159075.1). Taxonomy (NCBI): domain Bacteria; kingdom Bacillati; phylum Bacillota; class Bacilli; order Caryophanales; family Bacillaceae; genus Bacillus; species Bacillus thermozeamaize. The sequence goes on along the minus strand of LZRT01000056.1, from coordinate 30,592 downwards.
CAATTCCTTGATAATGTTTTCCGTATCCAATCCCGACGCTAGACCGCTGAACCGTATCGGACTGATTGGCACCGGTAACACCTCCCTGTTAGGTTCTTCTGCTGCTATGCCACTCTTCGGCTATCCAAGGCAATGGTGATCATCGCTTTTCGTCTACCAGTATGCCGGCCAGTTTCCATATCTCCGCCACGATGTCCAGGAATTTTTTCGGCGGGATTTCCTTGATCACTTCCTGTGTTTGGTCATTGATCACCTGGACATAATACTCTTCCAGTTCCTCATGAAGGGTAAAACGCAAATGCGTCCGGGTAATTTCCAATGTTTTATTGATCCCTTCAACCGCCTTCTCCAGACTTGCCCTTGAGAGAGAAAGAGTCACGTTTTGCCCCTGAATGCCAACAGCTTTTTCTGCCTCCTGTTGCTGTTCCCCATTCTCCCGTGGAAGTTGCGGGGTCGCAGCCTGCGGCGAAGGAAGAGGAGACACAAGCTGCACCGGGATGTGACGCGTATCCAATTTCCATTCACCGTCCTTTTGCTTCGATACCGGCTATCTTCCAACGATCTGTTTTTTTGTTTTTTCGGATAAAGGAAGGTTTTGGGTAAAAGATAAAATGACGGTGAAAATGGCATTTTTTTAGCAAATCGAAGGGAAATCATTCATTTTCACGTCGATTTGTATCAAATTGGCAAGTATCTCCTTGTGCGATATTGCCTGTCAATACCCCACTTCCACGGCTGCAATGACAACATAGGCCAGGTCGTTGATGTCCCCTTTGTCCGGCAGGATCACACCGCTTGTACTCAGCATCCCGCCCTTTTGCACCAACACCTCCACCTGGCCATATGGCAACTGGCGTTTGACGGCATCCACATCCAGTTTTTCCTCATCGGCAGGTACCGCCAGTTTCACCCGCACCTTCATATTGTCCAGGCTGTTTTCCGGCAAGACGGAGCGCAAACCAGGCATCGAATTGTGGTGAATGGCATTCTGTACAGCGCGAATGGCAGCCTTGCTGACATCCTGACCGTGCAAGTCGATTCCCATGCCAAACTGGATAAACATGATTTTTTTCATCCTCATCACCCCTGAATCATCTCATTCCTGTACTCATCATTCCATTTGGAGATCATCCGTTTTGCCATCTGGACGAAACACAAAAAGCCCGGTTTCAGACACGGGCATCCAGACCGACCACCCGGATCTCCAGGTGGTTTTTCTGACGAAGATAGATATTGACTTTTCCAGGATGATATTGAATCTCCGGCTTCGCCGTCAAGGGATCAAAGGTTACCTGCGCAGACTGGTAAGAAAATGAAAGCTGATCAGGGATAAACCGGATGTCCACATTGTCATAGCTCACCGGCCCAGCCACCGCATCGGCAATCCGAATCGGCCGGTGCCATTCGGTTGCCATTTCGCCCACCGGATCTTGGGGTATGTGAATCGCCGCCATCCGATCCCCTTTTTGGACAATCTCGGCAATTTGCTCCAGAATCGCCTCCCGCCCTTGCGCGTATATCCGCAACATCGTCGCCAGATGAGGCCCCTGCGCCAGCGCATCCCAAGCTTTGTCGGCATCAATCTCCAACCGTGCCGGTTCGCGATGGATCTCCAGACGGGAAGGTTCCGTTTGCGGGTTGACCATCGGCCGATACTGTCTGATTTGAAAGAAACCGGGTTCTGTCTGTATGCCGATGGCCACAAAGGTCTGCCGAATCTCCAGTCGAGGAAACAAGGAACATCTCTCCCAAGAAGATCAAGCCATTATGACATGTCAGTAACCGATACATATTTCTCTTTTGTTGCTACAGGAAGTTGAAGTCGAATAATAAAGTCTGAAATATTTTCTGAAACATTTGGTGTCATTGCACTACCGCAGAAAATCCACTAGGCTGGGGCGAATAATCCGGGCACCTACCGACAGGGATGCCTGGTACACGTTCTCATCCGTTTTAAGAAGCATGTAGATTTTTGCCACATCAGTATCCTGCGCCTTGCTTAGAAGCTTCTGCAGGTTGTAATCTTCATCCTGCAAGCGGCTTTTGATTAGCTCCAAACGGTTCATTCGAGCACCGACATCGGTCCATTGATTGAGGACTTTATCAATGCGAGTATCGAGTTTACCGATAATGGTTTGAATATCTCCGGGTCCGCCAGTTAAAACATCTTGGAGCTCCTTTAAAACATTAAATGCATTATCGACATCTGTATCTTTTCCAAACACCAATTCTCCTAAGGAATTAACTTGGATTTTTACCCCTGGCATCACTTCAAATTCAATAGGGCTATTATTATCTGCTTTATGATCTCCTGGGTTACCTGGCGTGTATGGTTGTTTTCCAGTTTCTTTACCGTTAAAAATATATTTCCCTTTAAATTGCGTATTGCCAACAGCTATCAACTGGTTATAAAGCTGTTCGATCTTCTGGGCAATCGCTTCCAGCGAGGTATCGGGATTGGTGCCGTTCGCCGCACGAATCGCTTCTTCTCGCGCTGCCTGCAGGATGTCGTTTACCTCTTTCAGGGCACTGTCGTACTGCTCCAGCCAGGACATGGCATCATCCACGTTCCGCTGGTACTGGAAATTGGCGGCCAGTTCCTCCCGGTAGCGCAAAATCAGGGTGGAGGCTACCGGATCATCAGATGGGCGGTTGACCATCGATTGCGAGGCTAAACGTTCCTGGTTCTTGGCCATCCGCTGCAGGTTGTTGTTGATATCCCGCAGCAACTGGGCATTCAGCATGCTCTGTGTAACCCGCAACTCTCTCACCTCTTTTCATTTCGGTCACCCTGGCGGCTAACCCTCTCAAAAAATTTTTATCAATCGTTTTTAATCAAACCAGTTTCACAAAGAAGTACGCCAGCACCTACCGTCCCACTATTCCCGTTCCGTTGATCAGCTTGTCCAGCATCTGATCCATCACCGTGACCGCCCGTGCCGCGGCATTGTATGCATGCTGGAACATTACCAGGTTGGCCATCTCCTCATCCAGCGAAACTCCGCTGACCGATTGGCGCAGTGCTTCAGTCTGGTCGACAAGCAATTGATGATTTTTTACCCTGCGCTGGGCTTCCTGGGATTCAATACCTAGCTTACCAATAATACCATTGTAACGATCGGCCACTGTGGCTTGTTCTCCATTAAAATCAAAAAGTGCATTCCGAAGTTGAGCAATGTCACGGGCAAGATCACCGTCACCCGATAATCCAGAGTTTGAAGTTTTGAGATTAACAGGATTCGCAACCAGGTTTTGATTGAACTGGATATTCTCGGCTGATACCGAAAACATTGTATCCTTAGGTTCAAACAAATCGTCTCCATACGTGTCATTAATCTTTGTTACGAAACCTCGAACTAAAATATCCAATTGTTGGTGATATCCCTTTACCTTTTCAATCGATCTTAAATATCCTAAAATTTCACCACTTGGTTCATTAATATGATTTGTTGCACTACCGTCAATTACATATAAATCTACAACATCATTATCGGCAACATCCTTCAATTTCAATGTTTTATTAGCCGGATCTGTTGTATCAAAATCAAACTTTAATACCTGAGTCTTATCCCCATTCGCCGGCATCAGAACGATCTGATTCCCATTCACAGTGCCATCATCAGAAGAGCGACTCAACAAAATCTCATACCCGCCGTTTGCATCCTCATTGACCTCGATGTTGATCAGCTTGGACAGCTCATCCACCAGCAGGTCCCGGCGATCCATCAGGTCGTTGGCGTTTTGACCCATCGCATGGATCTTGACGATTTGCTGGTTTAACTCGGCGATCTGCCCCAAGAGGACATTGGCCTGGTCCACCTTGGCCCTTGTCTGTTTCTCAAGGTCGGCCTCAAAGGTGTTCAGTTGCCGGGCCATCGTGTTAAACGTTTCGGCCAGGGCCACGCCGCGCTGGACGACGGCGATTTTGGCCGTCAGGCTCTCCGGATCGCGGCTCAGGTCCTGCCAGGCGTTCCAGAATTCGTTGAACACCCTGTTCAGGCCGGTGCCAAAGCCGTCGTCAGAGGCCTTGATTTCGTTGAAGATCACTTCCAGCTTGTCGTAGGTGTTCTGCATCACTTCCCACTCGCCGAGGTACTGGTTCTCGTTGCGGTATTGCAGATCCAAAAACGTGTCCCGCAATCGGCGGATGGCATCCACATTGACGCCGGTGCCAAGCTGCCCCTTTGCGGTGCTCCGGTTCAAGCCCGGCATTTCAATCGGCGGCGTGGTCACCATTTCGACGCGCTGGCGGGAATAGCCCGGCGTGTGGGCGTTGGAAACGTTGTGGCCGGCCGTGTTCATCGCGGCCTGTTGCGCGTACAGCGCTCGTTTCAGCAGTTCAATTCCGTGAAAAGTGGAGGGCATCTGAATCACTCGCTCACTTCTAAAATTTCAGTTCCTGTAAAATTTCAATTCCTGGCGAACAGCTCCAGGCTGACGTCTGGCTAATAGGCGCCTGAATCTGTCGAAATATACGAGAATCTGGCTGATTGCATCGTACTAAACCTTCTGATCCAGCCAGGACAGTCCGGTCCTTGACGGCGTTTCGCGCATTTTGGCCTGTTTGTCATACATCGCGCCGCCGTCTGATGCAGCAGATGCAGCAAACAGTTCCATGCTGTAATGGACAAAAGCCAGTGATTGTTCAATGAGCTGGCGGTTTTGCTCGTTCACATGCCGCAACTCTTCCAGCAGCCGGCGCAAAGATTGCGCCAGGCCTTCCAAACGTTCCTTTTCCGGGGACAGGGGCATTTGGCCGAGCAAATCCCGTAACCGGATACCTGTCTCAGAAACAACCCCTGATTCGTTCCCCGTCACCTGTCCCAGCATTTGCTGGATGTGCCATTGACGCTGCGCATCCAGACGCTCCACCTGCTGGATGTGCTTGAGTTCTTCCTGCACCAGCCGCTGAAGGGCCTGGACATCGTTTCGGATCAACACCTGCTGCTTTTCCCGTCCTAGGCGCAACAGGTGCTCATTCTCTTTGATCAGTTCCATCATGATCGTCGCCAGTTGTCCCGATCCATCCACGAAACGCGCCTCCATCCACAACGGCTATGAATTGCGGAAAATAGCCTGAAGCATCTTCTGGGCCACCAGTGTTGCGGGAACCTCGTAGGTTCCGGCCTGCACCTGCTGGCGCAACGCCTCAATCCGTGCTTCACGCGAAGAATACGGGCGATCTCCGGCCGCCTGTCCTAAAGCGGCGGCAGAGAGACTTTTAGCCTGGGCCTCACGGGATATCTCCAGGCGATCTTCCGCTTCTCGCGGAGGCAACGCGGCTTCCTTTTCCTGCTTGTTTTCCTGTTTGGACGATGTGCGTGTGTTGTGTATCTGATATGCCTGCAACGGGTTCCATTCATGAATCCGCACGGTTGACGGCACCTCTTTCCGTTATCCAACACTCACTTCCCTGCAAGGGTTATCGGATGAAAGCAAGATTTGTTAACCGGTTGTTCTCCCGATATATAAAGGTTTTACCGGTGATTTCGGGCAAATACGGCCTATTCCAAACTCATTCGTCCTCTTTCTGTTTCCATCGGTCCCAGATCACATAGCCCTTGCTGCGGGGGGCCGATGGCCGGGGCGAGTGGGGTTCCTTCCTTGGCGGTTCGATCACCTGGCTCAGTTCTTCAAACAGCTCCTTGCTGCATTGGTCGCAGTATTTCCCCTTCCGGATTCGCCGGCCACACCGCTCACAACCATAATCCAGGTGCTCCCCGCGCATAAACTGGAAGCGCCCTTCCTTTACAAACTCCTCAATCTGCTTGACGCTCACGCCGGTGGCCTCGTGAATCTCGATCACTGTGGCACCCGGGTGATCGCGAAGGTAATCGTGACACAACAAAAATTCCTGCTCAATCTCCTGGGCGCAGCGCGGACAGATATCCTTGTTCACCCGAATAAACAACCGCCCGCAACGCCTGCAATCGACCAGCTGATCCATCTCCCCCACCTCCTGCTCCTTCCTCTGCCTATCCCAGCGGACAACAGCGCATCATTCCGAAAACGCCTCTTGCCGGCAGCCGGCTTTCTTTTTTATCCGAACATTAAAACCGTCCCATATTTTACTATACTATCAACGGAAAGATTTGTCAGCCTATGCCCGGGCCAGGGTAAGGCTGGCCACCCGCCGCGCGCCCGCCCGGCGCAAAAGGCGCGCACAAGCCTCCAAAGTGCTTCCGGTGGTATAGATATCATCCACCAGCAACACCTGCTTGTCTACCAGCGCCCGTTCCGAACCGCCGTCCAGAGCAAATGCGCCGTCCAGGGCCCGCAACCTCTCCTGCCGCCCCTGCTGGCTCTGCCTGACCGATGCCGTGAGGCGGATGAGCCGATCGGTCACCGGTTTGTCCAGCCACTCTCCCAATCCGGATGCCAGCACCTCCGCCTGGTTAAAGCCCCGCTCCTGAAGGGACAGGGGATGCATCGGGACATACAGAATCTCATCCGGCCAGCCCAGATCAGCCTGGTGGCACTGCCAGCCGTAAATCAGCATTTCCACCCAAAGCGCCTCCAAAGAACGCTGGCCGCCATATTTGTATCTCCGCCATTGTTCCCTGAGCCGCCCCTGATAGTGCGCCACACTGCGGTTGAGACACAGCGCGGCCCCCTCCCTCATCCACCACTGGCAATCGGCGCAGATCTGCCGTTCCTCCTCCCGTTTTGCGCCATGTTCCTCCCGCATCAGGCGCCCGCAACGCCGGCACAGCGCCCCTCCGGCGGTCAACCAGGTCATTCCTTCCAGACAGTCCCGGCAAAGTGCCGTCCGATCCTTTTGCACCACCCACCTGCTGACCACGCCCCGTTGCCAATCCACGCCATGAAAAACGTTCCGCTCGCAAAAACAACACCGCTCCCCATCGGGATAAAAAAGCTGCCTTCCGGCCTGTACCAACGGCCAAATCCGCCGCATTCCCGCAGAAAAAAGACGTACAGGCGACAGGCCGACGGGGGATGAACCAGGCCGGATTGGCCGGGAGACAACAGACGGACGTCGCGGCATCTCAGCGGAATGTAAACCATATGCCAATGCTTCCTCGGCCTGACGGTTCATTTCCCGGATCTGTTCACAGGCTTTCAACATAGCCCGTGTCCTGCCTTCCGCCAGGAACCAGACCTCCCCTTCCGGAAAGGCGGCATCCCTTCCTGCCCGCCCGGCAATCTGCACCAATGCCGCCGCATCAAACACGGGAGCATCGGCAAAAAGAACCAGGACATGGCAACGGGATATGGTCACCCCTCGTTCCAAAATGGTCGTGGTGACCAGCACCCTCAGTTTTCCCTGGCGAAAGGCGGCCACCTTCCGATCCCGCTCCGGATCGGAGGCGTGTGTCCCGTTTACCCGCTCCAGATCATCCGGAAACTGCCGCCGCCACCACCGGACTACGATCGGGACATCTTTCACCCGTGGCACAAAAACCAGCAGCTGGCCTCCTGTGCCCCGGACAATCCGGACCATCTTTTCCACCTCGGGGATCCCCTTGCCCTGATGAATCTTCTCCTGCAGCTTTCGGGCAGCCATCCATTGGGGAACCGGCAACGGCCTGCCGTGGTGCCGTTGCGGGATCGTCACTGCGGCCACTTCGCCCCGCTCCACACGCAACAGCAGCGCATCCGGCGGCGTGGCCGTCAGGTAAAGGATCCTCCCTTCCTCTGCCAAAGCCCCGGCCACCGCTCGCGGCAGAAGCGGCTCGTGATGAAAGGGAAAGGCGTCCACTTCGTCCACGACCAGCAACTGAAACGCCTTGCGGAAACGCAGTGCCTGGTGAGCGGTCATGACCATCAATGGCCCCATCGCCCAGCGCTCCGGGCATCCGCCGAATAAAGCCACTACGGGAACATCTGGAAAGGCTTGTCCGAGACGCGGCGCCAATTCCAAGACGACATCCCGTCGGGGCGTCACCACCCCCACCCGCCTTCCCAATCGCAGCGCTTCGGCAATGGCGGGAAAAGTGATCTCCGTTTTTCCCGCACCTGTCACGGCATGGATCAACAGCTCCCTTTCGGGGATTTCATTTCTGACAAGTTGTACGGCAGCCCGGACGGCTCTTTCCTGAAAGGGAGAAAAACGCCCTCGCCAGGCCAGACCGCCCACCGCCGGGAATGCGGCCCCTCCAGCCTGCCCGGCATCCCCAATCACCAGCAGGCTGCAGGTACGGCAGCGCCCCAGCGGCAGACAGGCTTCACAGGTGGCACACTGCCGCCGGCAAGAGGCGCATGCGCGAATCAGGAGCCGTTCCTCTTCGCCACAGCGCGCACAGCGAAAAAAGGTGCCCTTCTTCCCCCTATGTGAAACGATACCGGCCGACAAGGTCACCCTTCCGGATGTTTCCAGCCATTCCACCTGCCGCCGCAAATCCTCTTCAGAAACGGTAAATCCGTTCTCCTTCACTGCCCGTACAAGCTCTTCCCAAAGCAGCACTCTCCCCGGCAAAAACGCTTTCAACCATGCTGAGATGTCCCGTTCTTCAACCTTCCGTTCCACCCCAACCCCTCATTCCAACGCCTGATGGCTTCGGTTTTTTCTCGATTTGCCGATTCAGGATATTCCGTCATTTCCGCCGCTTCAGGAATTATATCACATCTGCTTGTCGCGCAGGGGATTGGAAGAAAATTGCGCCTCCCTCATCCGCAAGTCCAGCAGGACCACCTCACGCTGCTGCACAAGCTCATCCGACCCCAGGTCGCATGTCTTCGCGTAAAGCGGGGGCAACAAATCTTTCTGCTGCTGAAACCGTTTCATGATCCGGATCGTCTCATCCATTGAACCCTCATCCTGCCAGAGAATCCGGTAATCCCGTCCATGCAACCGTGCCTCCCAATCGATTCGCCGCAACAAATACTCCAGGTGCTGGCCACTCTCCGACGTCATTACCAGGTAATGGACGGGCAGCTCTTTTCGCGCCAGCGGACGGAGAAAGCAGCGAACAACCGCCACCGCCAGACTGGAAAAGCTGTAAAGGGCCAACACCGCGGTAAGCCAGAAAAGCCACTCACCCATCCCCAGGATATTCATGACCTAGCCCTCCACAAATGGGTTATCTCGTGATTTTTACTGCACTATATGTAAAAGCCCGGAAAATGGTGCGCTGACAATGGCGTAATGATCGGCACAAAAATCGGCACAAAAAAGCCGCGCTTTCCGTCAGGAAAACGCGGCGCTTGCGCACCGGAAAACTCCGCTCAATTTGGTAACCCCGCTTCATCGCGCAAGAGGGCGGCCTTATCCGTCCGCTCCCACGGCAAATCCAGGTCGGTGCGTCCAAAATGGCCATAGGCAGCTGTCGGCTGGTAAATCGGCCGGCGCAAATCCAGCTCGCGGATGATGCCTGCCGGGCGCAGGTCAAAATGGCGTTCAACCAGCTTGGCCAGGAACTCATCCGGCACCTTCCCCGTGCCGAAGGTATCCACGCGGATGGAAACCGGGCGGGCGACGCCAATCGCGTAGGCCAGTTGCACCTCGCATTTGTCCGCCAGGCCGGCAGCCACAATGTTTTTCGCCACATAACGGGCCGCATAAGAAGCTGAACGGTCCACCTTGGTCGGATCCTTGCCGGAAAAAGCCCCACCGCCATGGCGGGCATATCCCCCGTATGTGTCAACAATGATCTTCCGCCCCGTCAGGCCGGTATCCCCTTGCGGCCCCCCGATCACAAACCGGCCCGTGGGGTTGACAAAATACTTGGTCCCCCCGTCCAGCAAATGGGATGGCACAACCGGCGCCACCACCTGTTCCAGCATATCCCTGCGAATCTCTTCCAGGCTCACGTCCGGGTGATGCTGGGTGGAAATGACGATCGTGTCCACGCGCACCGGCCGATCCCCTTCATATTCAACCGTCACCTGGGTCTTGGCGTCGGGACGGAGATAAGGGATCTGGCCGCTCTTCCGCAAATCCGCCAGTCGCCGGGCCAGCTGGTGCGCAAGGGAAATGGGCAGCGGCATCAGCTCCGGCGTCTCATTGACGGCAAAACCAAACATCAGCCCCTGGTCGCCAGCTCCGATCGCCTCGATGGCATCATCATCCATCTCGCCATGGCGGGCTTCATACGCTTTGTTCACACCCTGGGCAATATCTGGCGACTGCTCGTCAATGGTCGTAATCACCCCGCATGTGTCTGCGTCAAACCCATACTTGGCCCTTGTGTACCCGATCTTGCGAATGGTATCCCTGACGACACGGGGAATATCCACATAGCAGTCGGCCGTTATTTCCCCCGCAACGAACACCAGGCCTGTGGTCGCCATCACCTCACAGGCCACACGGGCATTCGGGTCTTTTTCCAAAAAAGCGTCCAGCAACGCATCCGAGATCTGATCGCAGACCTTGTCCGGGTGCCCTTCCGACACGGATTCCGAAGTAAACAGGCGGCGGTCCTTCGATGCGCTCATCCTGACGTCCCCTCCTTCACCATTCAACCTTCACATAACCGCAAGACATGCAGTCCCATGCGCCGAACCTCATGCGCCGAACATTAAACGATGATCATATTAACCATTCTCAGGTACCCTGTCAACGGAAGAACACGCGAACTTGAAAAATGGGCAAAATTGGCTCCAGGTCTTTCATTATTTTTCCTTTCAGGGTACAATCGTAATAACCATCATGATCGTCCATGTTCGTCGCCATCTCATCGCTATCTCGGAAAAAATTGACGCCAATTCATCTGCCTGCTGACGGTGTTCCAGATCTGTTTTCCATCCAGCGTCGCAACCGGCACTTCCCAATCTCGAAACATTTCAAGAACAGGGAGTTGGCCTATGGATAAAACAACCTTACTCGGGATCCTGGCAGGAATGGCAGCGCTCGTCATCGGTTACATGCTGGAAGGCGGCTCCGTCACTCTGCTCTGGGGGATCTCTGCCTTCATCATCGTCGTCGGCAGCACCTTGGCTGCCACCATCGCCTCCTACCCGTGGGAGGACATCAAGCGGGTGCCGCAACTTTTGGCGGAAGCCTTCATGGAGCGAAACAAAATCGATCTTCACGCCAACATCCAAAAGTTGGTGGAACTTTCCACCATCGCCCGCAGGGAAGGCTTGCTCGCCCTCGAGGAGAAACTTCCGGAGCTGGATCACGACCCGTTTTTCCGCAAGGGCATCGAACTGGTGATTGACGGCGTGGAATCCGAACTGTTGCGGGAAATGCTGGAACTGGAGCTGGATAACATGGAGCGCCACAACAACCAGGGTGTGCGGATTTTCGAAACCGCAGGCGGGTTTGCTCCGACGATGGGGATCATCGGAACCGTCATGGGACTGGTTTTGATTCTTCGCGATCTCAGCGATCCGGAACACCTGGGTGGCGCCATTGCGACCGCCTTCCTGGCCACCTTTTACGGATTGTTCACCGCGAACATCATTTACCTGCCGATCAGCAACAAGTTGCGGAACAAAAACCAACGAATGGTTCACTACCGGGAAATGCTCATTGAGGGGATTCTCTCGATTCAAGGCGGGGAAAACCCCAAAAACATGGAACAAAAGCTGCTGGCCTTTCTGACCCCTGATCAAAAGAGGACCAATGAGAAAACCGCTGCAGAAACCAATCCGGCAGAGCAGGTGAGCCCATGAGAAAGCGAAAAAGGCAGGAGCATCCGGAAAACATTGAGCGCTGGCTGGTATCGTATGCCGACATGCTGACCGTCCTGCTGATCTTTTTCGTCGTCCTCTACGCCATGAGCCAGATTGATACTTCCAAGTTTGAGCGCCTGCGGCTGTCGCTGGCCGAACAGTTCAGTTCGCCCTTTCTGATCAACCTCGGCCAGCCGGGTCCGGCGGCAGGCGAGGACGTCCTCGATCCGACCTTTGACGACCTGGAAAACCCGCTCACCAAAAACCCGGAAGGCGATCCCGTCACCGATACCTCCCCTTCGCAGACAGGGAAAGCCATGAGCGGCGGTCAGGAAATTGAAGCGCTCTACTCGCAGCTGCAGTCTTTTATCCAAAAAAACCAGCTGCAAAATCAGATCAGCCTGATCAACAAACCGGAAGGCATCAGTCTCTCCTTCCAGGAAGTGTTGCTGTTCGACACCGGAAAAGCGGAAATGAAACCGGAAGGACAAGCCCACCTGAAATCGATTGTCGAGATGATCAAACAGGTCCCCAACGCCGTGTCCATCGAAGGGCATACCGACAGGCGGCCGATTCATACCAAAGAGTTTCCGTCCAACTGGGAGTTGTCCACCGCGCGTGCCTTGACCGTCCTTCACTTCATGGTGGACCAGGGAGTGGATCCGGCGCGCCTGCACGTGGTCGGCTATGGGGAATATAAACCGCTCAGCAAGGACAATCTGCAACGCAACCGGCGTGTCGACCTGGTCATCCTGCGCGATCAACCGGCAAATGCAACGGGGAATCAAGAAGCGGGGAAAGATAAAACGGGGCAAAAGGAATAAGCACAAGATCCATGCCGTGAAGTACAAGGACCATGCCATGCAGAAAACCCATGATCAAAAAACTCATTATTATTAAAGATAAAAGCCCCATTCAAAAGGCCCATGAACATCTGTGAAGAGAGGCGCAATATGGCTTTGTATACCCTCGCCCGTGAAGCAGAAGTGCTGCTGGAAATCAAAAAGTCCAAGTTTATCGGCCGTGTCCGGCCCGTGGCCACAGAAGAAGAAGCCAAAATGTGGATTGCGGATATCCAGAAACGGCACCATGACGCCACGCACAACTGTTACGCCTACCTGATCGGACGGCACCAGGAAATCCAGAAATCCAACGATGACGGCGAACCCTCCGGCACAGCCGGCAGGCCGATACTGGAAACCCTGAAAAAAAGCGGCCTCTATAATGTGGCCGCTGTCGTCACGCGTTATTTCGGCGGGGTCTTGCTGGGAGCCGGAGGTTTGATCCGGGCCTACAGCCAGGCAACCGCCGAAGCTGTCCAGGCGGCCGGTCTGGTGCGGGAAGTGCCACATACCCCTTATCTGCTGAAGATGGATTATCCGTGGTGGGGCCGGGTGGAACACCTGCTGCATAAGGAACAGCACCCGTACGACCCGCCGGAATTTACCAATCGGGTGACGGTCAGGGTATACCTGGCCGAACAGGCGGCAGGCTCATTTCTCAACAAGCTTGCCGAAACAACCAACGGGAACGTCACTTCAGAGGCTGAAAACCCTGTCCTTCTCCGGCTGCCAGCAACGCCGCCCGACCCTGATCAACAACGCGATTGACACTCATTCTATCAGATAGACATTGACGCCTCTTTTTACCCCGAACTTGAGCGCTTCATCCAAATCTGCAATGTATACGTCGATTCGCTTACCTTTTATCGCTCCCCCGACGTCCTGCGCCACCCGGTAACCAATTCCCTCGATAAAGACGAGGCTGCCCATCGGAATGATCCGGGGATCAACGGCAATCGTCTTGCCTTCTTCCACGTGGGCTCCGCTGGCCGTAATCCCATATGCCGGGTGTCCCGGCCGTTTGCCGGTCGATTCCGGCCCGGCCGTGTACGCTGTCAACGTAAACGCGCCCAGATACTTCCCTCTTCCCGTCAAGGCCCTGTTTGCGGCCTGCCCCCGCGAACTCTCTGACTGCCGGGCAGGACGGCTGAGCGCAGCATCCACCATCACGGCCTCCTTGTCAGGCAAACGCAAGGCATACCCGGCAGAAATCTCCGCTCCCTCTGCCAATCCATTCAACCGCCTCAACTCTTCTACATTTATCCCGAAACGCTGGGCGATCCCTGACAGCGTTTCTCCAGGCTTAACCAGGTATACAAGCCGCAACTGCTGCGGAATTTCAACGACTTGTCCGACTTTTAACTGAGAAGGCTGCTCAATTCGGTTCCATGCGATCAGGTCAGCGAGCGGCACCTTGTATTCCCTGGCGATGCGGTACAAGGTATCACCAGGTTTGACCTGATATTTTTCCACCTTCGCCAAACGGTTCGCCGACAATCGGAAGGTGGCCAGTTCCTCCACTTCCGCCTCCAGTTCTCCGGCAGCGCCGTACATCCATGCGGGGGTTTGCACCGACGACGATGCAGCCGGATTGCTTCCTGACAACAAGGAAACCGCATGGGTCGGATGGAGCCAGAGCAGCGAACAACATAACCCAAACAAACTTCCAAACACCCAGGTTCTTTTCAGCAAGCGGCTTCACCTCTCAAACCATTTTTACTAGAATTGACCGCTTGCCAAACTTTTAAACCCATAATTGTCTTATCTTTTCAAAAATAAAAAAGGCCACCCGTTGTAGGATAGCCTGTTTGCAAGGGCTATACGCTGGAAACGGATGCGAAATCACTGCCGTCTTTCTTTTCATCCAGCAGCGACATCTTCCTGGCCCGATTCACAATTTGCAACAGCGTTTTGTAATCTTCTTCCTGTTGCAGATTGCGCCGGCTCATTTCCTGAATTTCCAGCTTCAATTTCTCATTCTCCCGCCGCAACAATCTGTTTTCCTCTTCCAGGCGGTTGTATTCCCTGACCAGCGAACGATAGCTTCGCTCCTTTTGCTTGAACACTTTAATGGTGCGAATCACCGCATCCAGATCAACCTCGGTATCCCCTTCCAGAATGATGCTGATCTGATCCGTGTTGATCTGCCGTTTTTGCAGGCGCTTCTTTTTCACTTCCCGCGCTTGCCGCTTGGCAACCTCCACCGCAGCCTGATACTGGTGCTTGACGACGGTGGCCCAGCGGAAGGCACAGGCACCGGCAGTCCGGTTCAGACGTTCACCTGCCTCTTCAAACGCCCTCGTCTGTGTGCTTCCTTCGCGAATGTGGCGCAAGGTGATCTCCGCAAGCAGTTGATCATCCTCCTCCGTCCACCCGTCCTGGCGAATGGGACGTTTTCGCAACGGGCGTGGCAACTGTTCAGACGACTCATCACTCGGCACCAATGATGCTTCCAGTTCCACAGGCTGCGGAACGTGGAACTCTTGCTGTTGCTGCTCCATATAACCCTCCTCCTTTTCGATCTACAAAACTGTTTGATCATCTCATCTCTCTGTTTTGCCATTTATCACGCATCTTATACCTTTTTATCCTATTTTTCGCTGATCGTTGTTGTGTCATTGCCCTACCCATGTAACCGTATACATATTATAACACATCAACCGCTATATTTCATAAGATTTTAGACTATAATCGAATTTTTTTAATCAATTTTTTGATCAAAAAAGGCCCCAGCCATTGGCTGGAGCCTTGCCGCATCGATGCCCGCAACAAGCTATGCGTTTGTCCCATGCCGGACGCTACAGCATCTTCGGGGTCAGATAATCAGGCCGTCTCGCTTCATAAGCCGCAATCGCCGCTTCGTGCTGAAGCGTGCGGCTGATGTCATCCAGCCCTTTGAGCAGCACTTCGCGCTGGAACGGATCAATCTCGAATTGTAGTTCCAGCCCATACCCGTCGCGAATCGTGCAGGCTTCCAGATCCACCTCCAGGCGGTATCCTTCATGGGCCAGGCAGCGCTGGAACAATTGGTCCACTTGCCCGGCATCCAGGGTAATGAGCAGGATGCCGTTTTTCAACGAGTTGTTGCGGAAAATATCGGCAAAAGAGGGGGCAATGATCACCCGGAAGCCGTAATCCAGCAGCGCCCAGGGAGCGTGTTCACGCGAGGAGCCGCAGCCAAAGTTGTCACGCGCCAGCAGGATGCTGGCCCCCTGGTAACGCGGCTGATTGAGAACGAATTCCGGATTGGGCTCCCCGTTGTCCAGAAACCGCCAGTCATAGAAGAGAAACTGCCCGAACCCGGTCCGTTCAATCCGTTTCAGAAACTGTTTCGGGACGATCGCGTCGGTGTCCACGTTGGGCCGGTCCAACGGCGCCACCAATCCCTCATGTCGCACAAACGGTTCCATCAGGCCGACACCTCCCGCAAGTTGAGATTCCACTGCCGGATGTCCACAAACCGGCCTTCCAGCGCGGCCGCTGCGGCCATCGCCGGGCTGACCAAATGGGTTCGCCCGCCTCTTCCCTGACGGCCTTCAAAGTTGCGGTTGGAAGTTGAGGCGCACCGCTCCCCGGGAGCGAGGATGTCTGGGTTCATCCCCAGGCACATGCTGCACCCTGGCTCCCGCCATTCAAAACCGGCCTCCTTGAAAATCACATCCAGGCCTTCTGCCTCCGCCTGGCGCTTGACATGGTAAGAGCCCGGAACCACCATGGCCCGCACGCCCGGAGCCACTTTTTTGCCGATCGTTCGCACCACTTCTGCCGCCTGGCGGAGATCTTCGATCCGGGAGTTGGTGCAGGAACCGATAAATACCCGGTCAATGGTGATCTCCTGAATCGGCGTGCCCGGTTTCAGATCCATATAGGCCAACGCCTTTTCCGCCGCGATGCGATCCACCGGATCGGCGAAATCCTCCGGCGACGGCACCCTGTCGGTCACCTGCACCACCATCCCCGGATTGGTTCCCCAGGTCACAAAGGGCGCCAACGTGGACACATCCAGTTCGACACGCGCATCATAGGTGGCGCCGGGATCGCTGGCCAGCGTTCTCCAGTCGGCGACAGCCGCCTCCCAAGCATCACCCTTCGGCGCAAAGGGGCGGCCTTTCAGGTAGGAGAAGGTCGTTTCATCCGGCGCCACCATGCCGGCCCGCGCGCCTGCCTCAATCGCCATGTTGCAAATGGTCATCCGCTCTTCCATCGACAGTTCCTTGACCACCGGTCCGGTGAATTCGAGCACATAACCGGTCCCGCCGGCGGTGCCGATCTTCTGAATCAGCCCCAAGATGATATCCTTGGCCGTCACACCATAGGGAAGCTTGCCGTGGAGGTAGACTTCCATCGTCTTCGGTTTCTTCTGCGGCAACGTCTGGGTGGCCAGGACGTGCTCGATTTCACTCGTCCCGATCCCAAACGCCCAGGCACCAAACGCGCCGTGCGTCGACGTATGGCTGTCGCCGCAGACAATGGTCTTCCCCGGCGTGGTCAGGCCCAGTTCCGGCCCGATGACGTGAACGATCCCGTTGTTCGGATCGTTCAGATCATACAGCGGAATGCCGAATTCCCGGCAGTTTTTGACCAGCGTCTCAATCTGTTTGGCGGCGATTTGATCCACAATCGGCAGGGAACGATCGGTGGTCGGCGTATTGTGGTCCATCGTCGCAAATGTCAGATCCGGACGCCTCACCTTTCGGCCGGCCAGGCGAAGCCCTTCAAACGCCTGGGGCGAGGTGACCTCGTGGACCAGGTGCAAATCGATGTAAATCAGGGCGGGCTGGCCCGGTTCTTCCACGACTACATGCCGTTCCCAAAGCTTTTCAAACAACGTTTTGGGCATCTGTGTTCCCCCTTTGTCAGTCGATCCGTCATCTCTTTGTTATCTGTCTATCAGGCAGCAACGGCACTCTAAAATTAGTCTCATTATATCATAAATATTATAAAACATGAGGACAACGCAAGGACAAAAGTTATCCGCCAGCCGGCGCACGCCCGCCTTTCACCATTCCCCAAATGAGGAGGCCTATGACCACCAGCATGAGGGCAGCCAGAAATAACCAGGCGATGGTGTAATCATGGTTCCGGTCCACCAGCCAGCCGAAGATTGGCGGCCCCAGGATGACCCCCCAGGAGCCCACGCTGATGCTGAACCCGCTGGCCAGGCCGGACCACTCCTTTGGCACCGATTCGGCCGCCGCGTTCATCCACATGCCGTTGAAACCGGCAATGCCAAAGCCAAAAAGGGCGATCAAGGGAAGCACCGCCCAAAATGGCGCGCCCGCCGGCAGCCAGGCAGTGACGACGCTGCACGCCGCAGTCACCAGCGCAATCAAAACCAGGACAATCAGCCGGCGCCCACCGAAAAAGCGGTCACTGATCACACCCCACAGCACCCGTCCCGCCGACCCGCCGACTTCGGAGACAAACAGCAGCAGACCGGCCAGGTACAGGCCGTAGCCCAGCTGTTCATGCGCAAAAAAGACCACATAGGTGGTCAGGCACATTTGCGCCCCGCTCAAGCCAAAGGCCGCCAGGCTGACAGCCAAAAGCCGCCTGTGGCGGACCATCTTCCAAAGCGAAGCAAAAAAGGCGCGAACCCCCATTGAAACGCCTGCCTCGCCGGATGCCGGATCGCGGTAACCCCACCAGGCAGCCAAGCCGATCAGCGTCAACAACAGGCAGGCCAGGATCAGGGTGATCCGCCAGCCCCACTGCAAAGCGAGCGGAAGCAGGAGAAGAACGGCCAGGGAAGATCCGGCCGTCACGCCCATTTGCTTCAGTCCCATCGCCGTACCGCGCCGTTCCAGGGGAAACCAGTAGACAATCCCCCGATTGGATGTTGGATGCATCGCCCCGTAACCCAGACCGCCGATGGTGATAAAAACCAGCATCCACCAAAAGGAGTCCAAGAGAGCGGCCACGGCAAATCCGCTACCCAAGCATAACGTCAGGCCAATCAACAGCCGCCGCGATCCCAGGCGGTCCGCCAAGTAGCCGCTCGGCAGGCTGACCAGTGACTGGCCGAGGAACAGGGCGGCCATCAGCATCCCCACCTGCGCCTTGGACAGGAGCAAATCCGCTTCCACCAAGGGCCCCAGAGGAGCCAGGCTGCGCCCGACAAAGGCCACCGCGGTCTGCGTGAGGAGCAGCCATCCCAGCATCCGCCAGGCAGCGGCCAGGCTTTCCGATTTCGGTTTTCGCCTTCCTCCGGTTTCTGTCTCCATTCGTCCCATTCCTCGTTCCGCCCTCTGCCCGGCCCGTTGCGCTATTTCAGTTTCATCATCATGCCGTCCAGCCTTCGTTCAAGTTGCTGCTCAAGCCAAAGGGCCGTGTCAATCAATTGATCGAGATCAATGCCTGTGCTGGCCCCCATCATGTGAAACATGTTCACCATATCCTCTGTACAGACATTTCCGACCGCCTTGGGGGCAAACGGGCAACCGCCCGTACCGCCTACGGACGAATCAAAATGCCTTACACCCGCTTCATACCCCGCAAACACATTGGCCAATCCCAGGCCGCGTGTGTTATGAAAGTGCAGCCCCAATTCGATCGCATCGCCAAATGTTTCAACAAACCTGGTGACCATTCTTTTGACCTGAAGCGGATTGGCCAGGCCGGTCGTGTCAGCCAACGTGATATTCCGGCACCCGGCTTGAACGAACCTGTCCGCGATCTTCAAAACCCTTTCTTCCGGCACCTGTCCCTCAAAAGGACAGCCAAAAGCGGTTCCCAATATCGCCACACAGGGTTTTCCCTGTTGGCTCACGGCAGTGATCATCTCTTCAATTTCAGCCGCCGACTGTTCCGCCGTCCGCCTGGCATTTCGTTGGTTAAACGAATCAGAGACGGCCAGCGTAAAATGGATCACGTCCAGGTCTGTCTCCAATGCTCGTTCCAAACCTTTGGGATTGAGCACCAGTCCGGCGATCACAACCTCTTTCTGCCTGCGAATCTTGGCCAGCACCTCTTCGGGATGGCTCATTTGGGGAACCACTTTTGGATTGACAAAAGAGACCGCCTCGATCTTTTTGATGCCGGATGCCATCAGCCGTTCGATCAATTCCACCCTCTGCTCAACGGACAAATGCTTTTTTTCGTTTTGCAATCCGTCCCTTGGCCCCACTTCACATACGTGAATCATCGCCACATCGGCCCTTTCCCCATGTTTTTCATTTTTTCAGATAATGTTCTCCCGTTTCAACTGCTCCAGCGTTTCCTTCGTATAGCCTAGAAGGCTGCCATATACCTCTTCATTGTGTTTGCCCATGATCTCTGCGCCAGGCTCACGAATGCTCCCGGGTGTCCGGCTCAATTTCGGGACAATGCCGGGCATCGGAAACTGACCGAATACCGGATGTTGGACGTTTACAATCATCTCGCGGGCGTGATAATGCGGATCATTGACAATCTCTTTCGCACTGTATATTTTCCCCGCCGGCACCCCTTTTTCCTCCAAAATGCGCAGGCATTCATCCGCCGTGTGCTGTTTGGTCCAATCCTCGATCAACTGATCCAACTCTTGCATATTTTCGCTTCGCGCATGATGGGTGCTGAATTTCGGATCGCGGGCCAATTCTTCCCGCCCCATCGCTTCGCATAAACGGCGGAAGACGTTATCCGCATTGGCGCCGATCACGATGTAGGTTTGATCCTTGGTCAGATAGATATTGGAAGGCGCCACGCCAGGCAAGATATTGCCCATCCTTTCACGCACATATCCTGCCAACAAATAATCCGGGACAATGCTTTCCATGACCGCGAAAACCGCTTCGTAAAGGGCTGTGTCCACCACTTGGCCCTCACCCGATTTTTCCCGCTCATGCAATGCGACCAGGGTACCGATGACAGCAAACATGGCAGCCAGCGTGTCCCCAATGCTGATGCCGATGCGCGTGGGCGGCCGATCCGGAAAACCGGTCACATACCGCAATCCGCCCATCGCCTCGCCGATACTTCCGAATCCCGCCCGATGTTTGTACGGGCCGCTCTGCCCAAAGCCCGATGTCCGGACCATGATGATTCGTTTGTTGGCTTCTCTGAGCCGCTCGTATGACAAGTTCCACTTTTCCATCGTCCCCGGGCGGAAATTTTCAATGACAATATCCGACTTTTTCACCATCTCCAGAAAAATTTCCTGTCCCCGTTTTTCACGCAAATTCAACGTGATGGACTTTTTGTTCCGTGATTGGATCGGCCACCACAAGCCGTGACCCTCCTTTTGCTGTCCCCATTGCCGCATCGGATCGGGCTTGTCAGGCGGTTCAATCTTGATGACCTCTGCGCCGAAGTCGCCCAACAGCCTGCCTGAAAAAGGCCCAGCCAACAACGTCCCCAGTTCCAACACGCGAATGCCGCTTAAAGGAAGCTTTTCTGCCATCTCAACAACCTCCTTGGTACAGTCCTCGTTCCACTTGTTATGAAGCGGCTCCTGATTTGCCGATTTTCCTTTCTACCCGCTCCTGCCAGAGAAGGAACAAAAAGGTGCAGAAAAAGGCGATAAACACAATGATCAAGATCAGCGCCAGGATCGATGAAGTCCGGTTTAACGACATGTAATGCATCAATTTAAAGCCCAATCCTTTACTGGATGCGAACATTTCGGCGATAATCAGGCCAAGGAAACACAGACTGAAACCCATGCGAAGCCCTGCAACCAATTGCGGCATAATGGCAGGGATCAAGATCATGCGCGCCTTTTGGAAAAAGTTCAACTGATATACCTTGGCCACTTTCAAATAAGTATTGGGAATCATCTGTGTCGCCTGCATGCACATGAGCAGGATCGGAAAAATGCCATGAAACACAGAAAAGGCGATTCGTCCTTGAATGGTCAGGCCAAACACGAGCAAAAAAATGGGATACAGCGTCACCTTCGGAATGGAATACAATCCAATCAGCAAGGGACTTAACGTCCGTGTCCAAAAACCGTTCAAGCCGATGAAAAACCCCAAAATACTCCCAAAAACCGCCGCGATCAAAAATGAGACGAAGAGCGCCAGCAAAGTTTCGCCAACGTCAGGCAACCACTCTCTGTAATTGGTAAAAAGGTCGGCAATACTTTGCCACGGGGAGGCCATTGCCGGCTCGCCGACGATCCAGTACGTGACTTCCCACAAGAGAACCAGGATCACCGGAATGAGATAACGCCCCAGTTCAAACCACCATTTCGAGTTACTGTGAGCTTTCGTCATGTCTTCTCCTCCATTAACAACACCTTAAGAGTGACGCCTAAACAAGCGATTTTCGATATACCCCAGGACCGTATTGGAAAGCAAGGAAATCACGATGACCAACATGATGGCGCCATACATGCTATACAGGTCAAAATTGTTATAGGCATAAGAGATACTGTAGCCAATTCCCCGGGCGGACAAGATAAATTCGGTCGCTACCACCCCGATGATGGAATAAGCGGTAGCCAATTTTAAACCGGAAAAAATGTACGGCCATGCCGATGGAAAATAGATGTACCACAGCATTTTCGAAAAAGGCAGATTCAACGATTGCCCGTACTTGATCAACACTTTCCTGGTTTCTCTGAACCCGATGGCCGTATTGCTGATCACTGCCGGCGCGGAAAAGAGGATGCCGACCATGATGACAGGCACAGGTCCCGTGCCAAACAGGGTGATGAAGATCGGGTAGATAGCGAAAAAGGGAACGGCATAAAAGAGCAACAAGTAAGGCTGAAACGCATAATGCAGGAAATCGGATCGCCATAACAAAAGCCCCGTGCCTACCCCAAGAATGGCTGCGCCGACAAAGCTGATCACGATTTCAATAAAGGTCGGCCAGACATGCGTCCAGAAAAACTCAGGGTCTCCCAGGCACTGGAACATTGAACGGATCATTTCAGTAAAAGGGATAAAGGTAAAAGCATCCAACCAGCCTGCCCGAACGGCAAACTCATAGATCAGCAGGCAGCTGCCGACAATCAGAATCTGCACCACATTTTCCTTTTTCATCTAAATATCACCCTCTTAGGAACGCTCCGCGTTCACTTTCCCAAACATCAGCGCTTCTTCCTCCAGACTGGACCAGATGCGCTGCGTGATACCGGCAAACTCCGAGGTCGTCAGGATGGCAGCGTCACGCGGTTTGGGCAGGGGACTGCGGATCAATTCCTTGATGCGCCCCGGCCTGGCGGAGAGAACCACAATCAGATCGGATAACAATGCCGCTTCCTGGATGCTATGTGTCACCAAGACAACGGTGGCCTTGGTTTGTTCCACAATCTTCAACAACTCGCCGCCCAAAATGAGGCGTGTTTGTTCATCCAGAGCACCGAAGGGTTCGTCCATCACCACAATTTCCGGTTCGGTGACCAGCGTTCGGGCAATCGCGACGCGTTGTTTCATCCCGCCGGACAACTGATATGGATATGCATCCTCAAAACCGGAAAGTCCGACCATGGCGATCATTTGGCGGGCCTTTTCCCGGCGCTCTGCCTTGCCGACGCCCCGCATCTGCAATCCAAACTCCACATTCTCCAACACCGTCCGCCAAGGGAAGGTGGATTCTTCCTGGAATACAATGCCGATCGAACGGTGAGGCCCGACCACCGTTTCACCCTTGATCTTCACCGCGCCACTGGATGGCGTCCGCAAACCGCACAATATTTCAAGGAGCGTGGTTTTCCCGCAACCACTCGGCCCAACAATGGAAACAAACTGGCCTTTCTCCACGGATAAGGAAATATCTTTCAACGCCACGACCTCATGCGAATCGCTCGCGTACACCTTTGTGACATTCTCCACGACCAACAGCGGTGCTGACAACGGCATCTCACCCTTTTCTCGTTTTGATTCGTAATGATCGTATAGAAGAAAAGAAGAAAAAGTTCCCGGCCCGAAAGCCGGAAACAAAGCTTGTGTTTGAGGCATGCCAAATCATGTGTGGTACGCAAGATTTACTTCAGCGCTTGAATGTCTAACCGTTCATTTTCCGGTATAAATTGTTGATCCAGCAGATCATTCCAGTCGATATCGTCCGGGTTCTTCAAAGTTCCTACCGCCTGCATGCCGGTCAGGACCTGTTTCAAAGACTCCGCCTGGATGGTGGGACTCCAGTGTTTGAAGGCAGCCACTTCCGCCACGGCCGAAATGGAAGCCGGCTCATCAATTTCTGCCGATTTGGCGTAAATTTTCGCCGCTTCCTCCGGATTGTTGTAAACCCATTCCACCGATTTCCTGTACGCCTTCAAAAAGCGTTCCACAAGCCCCGGGTTTTCCTTGATGATTTGAGGACTTGTCACAATCACGCTCTGCTGAAAATGCGGCACATATTCAGAAGCGCGGAACAAGGTTTTCCATTTGTCCCTCTCGACCGTGTAAGCCGGATCCAACATCAAAGAAGAATCCACTTCGCCCTTTTCAAGCAGCGTCAGGCCTTCATTGATGCCGCCCGTGGCCACCATTTGCACGTCATCCTTGTTGATCCCCAGAGAACTGAAAATCAGTCGGGACACGGTTTCCGTCACCGAACCCGGTGAAGTGTAACCCCACTTATGCCCGACAAAATCTTCCGGTTTTTGGAACGGGGCATCTTTGCGCGTGATGTAAACCACATCGCTGACACTTTGTACTCCGCCGGCAATAATTTTGATTGGCGCACCCGCCAGGTAGGATTGAATGGCTGCCGCCGTGGAAACCTCACCAAAGGGCAATTTTCCTGAAAGGACATTCCGGACGGTCGTTCCCCCGCCGCTGCTGCCCATGATGGACTTGATTTTAATCCCTTCTTCTTCAAAAAAGCCTTTTTCGATACCCACATTGTAAGGCACCGCATACAATCCGGTGGGATAGTGGGTCACCGTAATTTCAATCTCATCCAACTTCCCTTGTTTCGCGGCTCCTTTGTCTTCCCCTTCACCGCCCTGTTGCGGTGCATTGGCGTTTTGTCCGCATGCGGCCAATAACGCGGCACACAAAACCAGCACCAAGGGCAACATCCAGCGGCGCTTTGCCTTTAAAACGCTTTCCATAAAACTGATTCATCCCCCTTCTAAAACAAATGGACCCATAGTGTTTGTTTGACAGATTAACGACATGCAAAATTCATACCAACTTGCTGTCGAATGTTGTCTTCATTTTGTAGAAAGCTTGATAAACTTTTGTCACAGAATGAATGAACAAAAACAGGCAAGCCGGTCAACAGGCCATGAGTTGTTTCTATTTCGATACATCATGAAACATGTTTTGTTTTATTTTTGATAAACCTTTATCCTTTCTTGCGTTGCGATGCCTTTCGCCGCGATACCTTTGCTCACTGTATCTCAAAATCTTTCAGCTTTCTCCATAAGGTGCTGCGGCTGATTCCCAGGAGCTTGGCAGCCTTTGTTCTGCTTCCGTCCACTTCCCGCAATACTTGCAAGATGCGCTGGCGTTCCCAGTCCTCCACCTCTCCTGCCAGGCCGGAAGGCTGGGAAAGCACCTCTGCCTGGTCGCCAAACAGTTCCCCCGCCACCTCATCCACCACTTCTTTCATCTCGACGTTGCCTTGCAGCAAGACGCTCACCCGTTCCGCGATGTTTTCCAGCTCCCTGATGTTTCCCGGCCAGTCATGACGGCACAAGATGGGCAGCATGGCAGACAGCGCCGCTTCAATCACCCGTTCATCCACGCCATAACTTCTCAAAAAGGAGCGAAACAAATCAGGCAAATCATCCAGGCGTTGCCGCAGGGGCGGCAGATCGAGCGAAAGCACATTGAGACGGTAATACAGGTCCTGCCGGAACAAACCCTTTTCCACCATTTCTTTCAAATCCCGGTTGGTCGCCGCCAGCACTCGCACGTCAATCGGCAGGATCGTCTCGCTGCCGATGCGCATCACTTCTTTTTCCTGCAGGACGCGCAGCAGACGGGCCTGCAGCGGCAACGACATCTCTCCCACTTCATCCAGAAACAGGGTGCCGCCGTGAGCCAGCTCAAACAGCCCCGGCTTCCCCCCCTTCCTCGCCCCTGTAAAGGCCCCTTCCTCATACCCGAACAATTCACTCTCCAGAAGGGATTCCGGCAAAGCGGCGCAATTGACCGCGACAAAAGGATGGAGATGTCTGGGGCTGGCGTTGTGGATGCTCTGGGCAAACAGCTCTTTCCCCGTCCCCGTCTCCCCGCGGATGAGGACCGTGGCATCCGCCCGGGCGTACTGGCGCGCTTTCTTGATCGCTTTCCGCAACGCCTCACTTTGGCCGATGATCTGATCAAAGGTGACCTTGGCCACAAGCCCTTTGCTGTAGACCCGTTTGCGGATGGCTTTTTCCGCCTGTTGAACCGTTTGCGCGTCCTGAATCGTGGCCACCGCGCCAATCCGCGCCCCTTGATGGACGACCGGAATGCGGTTCACCAGAAGCATCCCCTGCTTCACCTTCTGCACCACGTTGAGCAGCGGTTCCCCTGTTTTAAACACCTCATCCAGCTGGATCTCAGGCACCACTTCATTGACAGGCCTGCCAAGAACCTCTGCCGCTGAAATGCCGAGCAGCCTTTCGGCGGCGGGGTTGACCTCCATCAGTCGTCCCTGGGTATCCACATACAGGATGCCGTCATGGACCGCCCGCATCATCGCCTGCATCTTTTCCCGCTTCTCAATCTCCGCCCGCCGCTGTACCGCCAAGTCTACGGCCGTCTCCAGGGCCAGGCGAATCGAAGACTTGGAGTAAATGAAGATGCTGTGCCCGCCCATCCGCTCCGTCAGCTGGCTGATCAGGCTGGCGCCGATGATGGCCAGCTCGCCTTCTTTCAGCAGCCTGTACAATTTTTCCTGCGCATCATTGACGTCGTGATAAACTTCCTGCATCAAATCGACCCTAAATAGATCGCGGAACCACTCCAGTTGCGGAATCGACTCGCGGTAAGACATCACCACCGCACGGTGGTTCATGCGCTTCGCCGACCACAAAGCGTGCATCAGGTCAAAGCCCGTCACCTTGATGCGCACCATCGGCAGCTCCAGATTCTGCGCTTCGATGGCGGTCGCATTGGCACCGGAGGCCACGAGCACGTCAGCCGCGCCGGTCTCCTCGATTTCCCGCGCTTTTTTGGCCGCCTCCTCGATCAAGACATCATGCAGCGTAAATTCGGCCGACCACTGTCCTTCCGCCAACACTTCCTGCACCATGTGCGTCAGCCTGCTGTAAGTGATCACCGCCACCCGTGGTTTGATCACTGATCCAACCCCTTCCATCGCTCGGCCATGCCGCGCAGCATGTCCGCCAGATCGGCCACCGTCCGCGTGCTGCGGGCCAGTTCATCGGCCAGTGTCGCCTGCTCCTGCACCCCCGAACTGGCCTGCTGCGCTTCCGAGGTCAGGGATTGGGCCGCACGCGCGACAGCCTGCATGTTGCCAAGCACCTCCTGGCTCCCTGCCCTGAGCTGCTGACTGGCTTCATCCATGGAGAGAATCTCCTGATGCACCAGCTGGACCGATTGGTCGATCGCTGAGAAAGCTTCATTCATGCGGCGGGTCAATTCTTCCTGCTCACGGGCCACGTCTTGCACACGCCGCGCCTGGCCGGCCGAGCGGCTGATAAACTCCCGGAACTGTTCCAGCATGGCGCCGACCTGCTCGACCGAGCTGCTGGTATCCTCCGCCAGCCGGCGGATTTCCGTGGCCACGACGGCAAAGCCCTTCCCCTGCTCACCGGCCCGGGCCGATTCAATCGCCGCATTCAAGGCCAGCAGATGCGTCTGTTTGGCGATGTTGCCGATGAGCCGGACAATCTCCTGCACCTGTTCAGACACCTGTTCCAGCGAATTGGAGGTCTGATTCAATTCGGCGACTCCCTGTACGCTTTCCATCGTCGCGGCACTGACTTTGCGGACCGCCTCAAGCCCTTGTTCCACACGCCGATTGACCGTATCCATCGCTTCCCGAAGCCGTTCGGCGCTGGCCGCCAATCCCTCGACGGCGTGCGTCATCTCCTGCACGGTTTCCGTCGTCGCCTGGGCACGTTCCGCCTGCAGCATGACACCTGCCGAAAGTTCATTGATCGCCGTTGCCAGAATTTTTGACACCTCAGCCGAACCGGCGCTGGCCTTGGCCATCTCGCCCGATTCGCCCGCTATCTGCCGGGCATGATCCCGTATCTCGAGCAATATCTGCTTGAATCCCTTTATCACCTTGTTGATCCCATGGGACACCTGTCCCAGTTCATTTTTCGAACGGTAGGCAATCTTCTGTGACACATCCACCTGGTCGGTGATGAGCGTCAATACATGAATAAATTCTTGCAGCGGGCGCAACAGGTATCGCGTCAGCCCAAAGCCAAGCAACACGGAAATCACAATCAGCAGAACGGCCACAGCCACCCATCTGCCGGCAGGTATATTTCCTAGATCAGGAACAACCAGGAGAAAAAACAAAACTCCCCAGGCCAAAAATCCGATGAAGATCCAGAACCACAAAAACCGGAACAAGCGGCTGGAAATCATCTGAATCCCCTTTCAATGCAAGATAAATTTTCAACGCCTGATGTCAAAAATGCCTGTCCTTTGGCACCATCTTAACACGTTTGCGCAAGAACTAACAATCGTTGGAATAATCCGGTTTCTCGTCCGGCAATGCGGGCTTTTCTTCAATATAAGTATAAATAAAAAGAGGCCTCATGCTTGAGGCCTGCTCACCGCACCCGCTTCATCACCTCGTCCACCATCCGGGACAACTTCGCTTCCGTCTGCGCCATCTCTTTCCCCACAGCGGAAAAGTAGATTTTCAACTTCGGTTCCGTCCCGGAGGGACGCAGGGCAAACCAGGAACCGTCTGCCAGGATGAATTGCAGCACGTTTTCCGCCGGCATTTCCTTTGGTATGTCCAGCGGCCCGACCTCGCCGGTGCGCCGGTCCGTCCGCTGCTGGCGCAGGTAATCCCGCACTTCCACCACCGGCTCGCCACACACCTGGCCAGGCGGATCTTCCCGCCAGGCGGTCATCCGGGAAGCGATTTGCTGCACGCCTTCCTTCCCCATCAGGGTGAGTGACTCCAGCCGTTCCAGGTACACGCCGTAACGGCGGTAGATGTCCTGCAGCGCCTCATCCAGCGTCCGTCCCTGCTGCAAGTGCCAAGCCGCCATCTCGCAGATCAAGAGGCTGGACATCACGCCATCCTTATCCCGCACAAACGGCGCGGCGAGATAGCCGAAACTCTCCTCATACCCAAAGAGAAACGTTTTTCCCTGACGCTCCAGGATGCCGATCTGCTCGCCGATGTACTTGAATCCGGTCAGCGTTTCGATGGTCTCCACGCCATAATGTTCCGCGATCACCCGGCCCAGCCGGCTGCTCACCACGGTCGTGATCATCACGCCCCGATCCGGCAGCCTCCCCTGTTCCTTGCGCGTGGACAGGAGATAATCCAGCAGCAGCGCCCCCAGCTGATTGCCATTCAGCCTGACATACTCGCCATCCGCCTTGCGGACCAGCACGCCGACCCGATCGCAATCCGGATCTGTCCCCAGGACCAGATGCGCATCCACCTTGCGGGCTGTCTCCATCGCCAGCGCGAACGCATCCGGTTCTTCCGGATTGGGCGTGGAGACAGTGGAAAAATCGGGATCCGGTTCCGCCTGCTCCGCCACGAGGTGGACTTGCCTAAATCCGGCCCGCTGCAACAACTCCATGACTGGCCGGCGCCCCGTCCCATGCAACGGCGTGTAGACAATCCGCAGCTTCTCGCCCATCTGGCGGATCACCTCCGGGCGCAGGATCAATTGCTGCAGCCGGGACAGGTATCGTTCATCCATCTCCTCGCCGAGCCAATGAAACAATCCACGCTCCTCCGCTTCCTGCCGCTCCATGCGGCGCACCTGGCTGAAGGAGCTGATCTTCTCAATCGCCTCCGTGATCTTTCCGGCGATGCGGGGAACCACCTGAACACCTTCTGCATCATACACCTTATACCCGTTATAGGCAGGGGGATTATGGCTGGCCGTGATCACCACACCTGCCGCCGCGTTCAGCTCCCGCACCGCAAAGGAAAGTTCCGGTGTCGGGCGAAGGGTGCGAAAAAGAAAGGTTTTAAACCCGTTCCCATTCAGAACCAGCGCCGTCTCCTCGGCAAAGTCGGCTGACAAATGACGCGAATCGTAGGCAATCACCACGCCGCGTTCCCGTGCCCGCTCCTCGTTCGCCAATAAGTATTCGGCCAACCCTTGGGTAGCACGCCGAATCGTATAGCGATTCAGGCGATTGCTGCCCACCCCGATCAGCCCGCGCAAGCCGCCCGTCCCGAAGGACAGTTCCTTGTAAAAGCGTTCCTCCAGGTCCTGCGGCGCAAGCGCCCGAATCTCTGCCTTGGTCGCCTCATCCACCGTTTCATCCGCAAGCCATAAAGCCACACGCGCATGTGCGTCCATCCCCTGGTTCACATCCTTTCTTTATCTGTCATGATTATACATATTGGTTTGATGCTCCCAGGATACGTAGCCTCTTCTGACCTTCTATCCATTCATATTTTAATACGCCTCGTCCACCGGGGCAAAAGACGTGAAGGTCCTGTTTTTCACCGGATGCGATGGATGCGTCACTGTGCATATCCCTCCAGGTCTTGGACGACACTAAACCAAAACGGGCAAAGGAGGAAGCCTCGTGTCGCGTCACATCCTCAAACCATATGAACTGACCCAGCTGGCACCTGGTGAAACGGTGGAATTGGCGGAGGAAATGTTTCCGGCCGATGTCTATCGCTTTCATGTCCGGTTAAACCGGAACCAGCAAAAAACATTTGACCCGAACAGTTATATCGACTGTCAACGGGAAGGTCACCGCCTGAAAATCACCAACATTACCGGCAGCCCGGTCTTTGTTTCCGTCGAAGAGGCGGATTCCGCACAGTCATAAACCCAACGGACCATCCGGACGCTTGTTCCACAAACTGTCTTACCCTCTTGCCCTTGCCGGTTTTACGGTCAAGGGCTTCTTTCATTTACAAATAAAAATCTTAAATTGCAATATTAAATGCAACAAAACCACGGGTTCCATTATGTGGTAACCGTTATAGCCTTTTGTAGGCTTTATATGGGGTGGCGGGCATGATAGGCTGATTAGCCATGCGATGTGCCTTACCACCATCGCCCAATCGCAAGAAGTCATGCCCGCAGGGGCCCCATGTCAAGCCGTCGTTAGTGTCCTGCCATCACGAGTTTCCGGTTAAGCGATCTTTGCGATTTCTTCAGC
>LZRT01000055.1 GCA_002159075.1 Bacillus thermozeamaize | reverse complement strand
CCAGTTTTGGGAGACGAATCCGGTTTCCTTGGATGGCGATGGTTCCCTTGTTGTTTTTGGATGTGTAGGATTGCACCGGATTCTTCCGGCTTTTGAAGCGTGGGTAACCCTTTTTCTCCTGGAAGAAACGCTTGAAGGCATCATCCAGATGCCGCAGTTCCGTCTGCAACGCCGTGGAATCCGGTTCCTTGAGCCAATCCAGCTCTCTCTTGAGACAGGTGAGCAAAGCGGAGCAGGCATTATACCCAAGCGTCTTTCCTTCCGCCTCATACACTTCCTTCCGTTTGGCGAGGAAGTGATTGAAGACGTATCTGCAACATCCGAATGTCTTATGGATGAGTTCACGTTGCGTCCTGTTTGGGTAGATGCGAAACTGGTACGCCTTGTGCATTTGTTCCACCTTCTTTCCTTGTCCTTATGTTACCATGGGAAAGGAATATGGAACAAACGTTTGCTGGGAGGGGTTCATGTATCCCACCCCTACAGGAGTAGGTTTTATTGCCCCTCCCAGACCCTCCCCGTTTTTATAAAGTTGTTGCAGGGAGCCGTGATAGATCAACCGGCCTTTGTGGATCATGATGACCGATTGGCATAACAACTGCACTTCCTCCATGATGTGGCTGGAGAAGAGGATCGTTTTGCTTTCCCCTTTCAGTTGGTGAATCAATTGGCGGAAAATGTTGGCAGATGTGATGTCCAATCCCGTGGTGGGTTCGTCAAACAAGATGACTTCCGGATTGTGGATCAGCGTTCTTGCAATGGCCACTTTCTATCTCATCCCTTTGGAAAAGGTGCCGACGCGGCGGTGCAAATAGTCTTTCATCCCAAACTTGACGGCCAGCGACTCGATCCGCACCTTGGTTTCATGTTTGCTCATGCCGTACAACATCGCAAAGTACTCGAGGTTTTCCATTGCTGTCAGACGCTCATACAATCCGGTTTCGCCGCCGAACAGCACTCCGATGCTTTTTTTGACCTCCATCGGCTGTTTGCGCGTGTCATAGCTGGCCACAGAAATGCTTCCTTGCGTCGGCGCAAGCAATGTGGCAATCATGCGGAGAAGGGTGGTTTTTCCCGCGCCGTTTTCTCCGAGCAGGCCAACCACTTCCCCTTTTTGAATCGAAAAAGAAACGGACTTCGTCGCATAGATGGGTTCCTTCTTGTTCTTAAACATTTTGGTTACCTGTTTGACCTCGATCAACCGACTCGCCCCTCCGGTGACAAACTCACTTCCGGTGACAAACCCACTTCTATCGTACCGGACAGGAAAAAAGTGTCTACCAAGTTGTCGTGAATCGTCCGTTTGTGGTCGCAAATCGGCGCATGGCCGTCGTTCCCCGCACGATGACGGATGGTACAATCTGTATAAGGATGGATGGTACAATCGGTGTCGGGCGGTCACTGCGCTGACGGGGGGATGGTGCGAATGATCCGAGTGGGTCTGGTGGATGACGAACGGCTTGATCTTGAGAAAATGGTTGCGATCATGAAACAAATCGAAGGCGTCGAAATGGTGTTCGCTACCCAAAGTTCGGAGGAGGCCTACCGGGAGATTAAAAAGAACGAGATCATTTTTATTGAGCGAACGGGCAGAACCACCACCATTGTCACGACCGGAGAAAAATACACCACGTACCAGACGCTCAATGAATTGGAGAAAAAGCTGGTGGAACGAGACTTTTTTCGTTCCCACCGTTCGTTCATCATCAACATTCACTATGTAAAAAACTTTTCGCTTTATACCAAGCACTCTTACCTGGTTTCATTCTATCAAACCAAAGACACTGCCATGATGTCCAAAGAGAAGATGGAGGAATTTCAAGCCAAATATTTTTAGGAAGGTTTCATGCTCATGGACAATCTCTTGATTGGGTTGGCATTTGCCCTGCTCGTCAGTTCCCTGGGCTGGTTCATCTTGCAGACCATCCGTTGGCGGAAGCGGGCCCGCGAGTTAGAACATACCAACCGGCTGCTGCTTGACCAGCAAATCCACATGGAACAAATGATCAATGAAATCCGCTCTGAACGGCATGATTTTATCAAACATATGCGCGTCATCGAAAACCTTGCCCGGCAACAGGAACGCGGGATCCTGGATCAGTATCTGGATGAACTCAATGGCGAGCTTCAGCGCATCAATGTCCTGAACAGAGGAGAAAAGGCCCATATGGCTTCTTTGTTGAAGCATGTGCTAGAGGCGTGCCGACATGATCATGTCCAGGTGAGATATGAACTGGAAGTTCCGTTGTCTGCCCTGCCGATGGGATTGGTTGACCAGACGAAGCTGGTCGGAAATTTGTTGGAGAATGCATTGGAGGCGGCCTGCCGGTATGCGCAGCAGCATCACCAGGCGCAGATCGAAGTTTTCACTTCCGTTCGCAGCGGGTTGTATCTGTTGGAGGTGCGCAATTCGACGCTCCCGATCCCCAGAGAGATTGTGGACGCGTTGTTTAAACAGCCGGTGCCGTCCAGCAAAGCAGGGAGTGCCAATGGGTGGAAGCATGGCATCGGTACGCATGTGATTGCAGAAACAGTGAAAAAGCATCAGGGCACCTTGGATTTTCGTTACCAGTTTCCGTGGATGACCGTGAAAGTAAAAATTCCCTTGTTTCAAAGCATGATCCACAACGGCGTTTGATGATGGGACGGGCCTGAAGGCCTTTTTGCCAAATGCGCGCAGTTATGACTCCCCACATATAACTGCCACTTCTCTGCTGCGGCCAAGGTTGGCGCAGCATGGTGTATTCGTTTCCAGTGTTTTCACTTTGTTTCGTTTTGTACTATAATAACATATATATCTTTTGAAACGTGGGGTTTTGTTTTTCGCAGTCTGGTGGCGCGATGCGGAAAGATCATTAGAGATACGCAGGATATGCTAAAGACACAAAGATACATAGAAAATACATCATACATCATTTTAAAGAGAGTGAAGAGCGAATGAGTCAGACGCAGGCAGAAAGAGACGGATGGAAGCGGTGGATCGACGGCTTGCTGATTATCCTGATCCACTTGGTGACATGGGGGTATCTTGCGAAGATCCTGTTACGTCCGGATGATGGATGGGCATTTTATTTTGCCTTGATTTCGATGGTGATTTTGCTGCTTGGATTCTTCAGGAGCGGTGGCTGGTTCCGGTTGATTTCCGGCGTTTTTCTCCTGGGGGGTTTTTTTATTTTGTGGCGAAATCAGGTGCCGGCGCGTGAGATCTGGCAGTTTTTTGGTTCGACGACCGGCATTTTGACGTTGATGTGTGTGGCGCCGCTGTTCTCCATCCCGATTACGATGGGGGCCTATCATCGTTCGGCGCAGCTGATCATTCGGGAACGGGTGAGAAAGCCGCATTCGACCTACCTGGTTGTCTCTTCATTTACCTACATCCTGGCGTCGTTGATGAATGTGGCCGCCATCGTGGCCTCTTACGCGACGTTTCACCATCTGACCCGTCCGTTCCCCAAAGACGTGGCGGATAAAATATCCTTTGCGGCCTATACGCGGGGGCACACGCTGGCCATGATGTGGAGCCCGGTCGGGGCAGCCATTGGGGCCGCACTGTCGCGCATTCCGGCCAATCCGGGAATTGTTATCGGCATGGGATTTTTCTTTTCCGTTTTCATGGTCATTCTGGACATGTGGATGATTAAGGGATGGGTAAGACGCCATGCGGCGGCGGTTGACGTGATGCCGGCTTCGGGTGAAACCCGAATTGCGTCACGCCATTGGAGACGTGTAGGGACGGTGTTTGGTGTCATCTTCTTCTTTGTCCTGACGGTCATTGCCCTGCATGAATGGGTGTACGTGCCGGTGGTGGATGCGGTCATTCTTTTGATTCTGGTCTTTTCCATCGTCTGGTCCTTGCTGTTGAAGAAGCCCAAGCGGCTGGTTCAGGAGCTCCGGAACAAGGGGACAACGGGGCTTTTAGGGCTTGTGCAGCAGTTTTTGCTTTTCATTTCGGTCGGCTTTTTTACCCAGGTGCTCACCGTAGCCGGGCATATGGAGTTTTTGGTCGACTGGTTTGAAGCGTTGTCCGTTTCTGTCGGATGGTTGCTCATCCTGTTCATCGTTCTTTTCGCCACCATCAGCTCCCAATTGGGGCTGTTTCCGGCTCTGGTGGTGGTGTTGCTGGCAGACCTGATTCCATACCAAGCTCTCGGACTCCGGCCGGAGTGGTTCGCTTTTGCGATTATCGCCGGCGCGGTCGGCGGCGTTCCTGCCAGTCCCTTGACGGTCAACGTGAATCTGCTGGCGACGATGATGCGGGAAGATCCGATTCGTGTCTCCCGCAGCAACCTTCCGTTTGCCGGCGTGATGGTGCTGACGGTCAGCATGATCGTCTGCGGCCTGAGTTTGTTGTTTCCGGTATGATGGAAACAATCTGTTGTCCTGTGTGAAGGTTCTGTATAATAGGTTTTAAGTTTTCCCTGCCGCCGCGGGCGACGAAAAGCGGCCATTGAAAGGAGTGAACGGCGTGAGTTTGAGGGTCGAAAAAGAACAGTATCTGTGTCTGATTACACTGAACCGTCCCGAGGTATACAACAGCCTGAATCGGGAAATCGTTCTGTCCCTGAGGGAGGAGCTGGAGCGGCTGGCGGATGATAAATCTGTCCGGGCCGTGATCATCACCGGCGAAGGGGAGAAAGCGTTTTGCGCGGGTGCCGATTTGAAGGAGCGGCAGACGATGACTCCGGAACAGGTGCTGCAGTTTTTGAAAACCCTTCAGGATACCTTGTTGACACTGGAACGCTTGCCGAAGCCGGTGATCGCTGCCATCAACGGGGTGGCGTTTGGCGGCGGGACAGAGCTGGCGTTGGCCTGTGATCTGCGGATCATGTCGCGGCATGCCAAGATGGGGCTGACGGAAACGTCCCTCGGAATCATTCCGGGCGGCGGCGGCACGCAGCGACTGCCGCGGCTCATCGGCAAGGGGAAGGCCAAAGAGTTGATCTACACGGCCCGGCACGTGGACGCGGAGGAGGCGCTGGCCATCGGGCTGGTGAACCAGGTGGTGGAGCCGGCGGAGCTTCTGGATGCGGCGCGCCGTCTGGCGGCTGATATCGCGAAAAATGCACCGCTGGCCATCGCGCAGGCCAAGTATGCGATCGATCACGGGTTGGAGGTGGATCTGGTTACGGGACTGGCCATCGAAACCAATGCGTATCAGGTGCTGATTCCCACGAAGGATCGCCTGGAAGGACTGAAGGCTTTTCAGGAGCGCCGCAAGCCGAATTACCGGGGAGAGTAACCTGGCGTCCTGAAGCCGTGGAACATATCCGCATCAGCCGAATGAGTCAAGAGTTGAAAACCATATCATAAAGACGAGGTGGAAAGACTTGAAACAACAGTTGATCCCGAAGGAGACCGTGAAGCAACGGATGGAATTACTGACAGCCGGTCCGGTTTGGGGCCACTTGGGGATTCGCCTGGTCCATGCGGAAAACGGGGAATCGGAGGTGCATCTGCCGGTCAAAAAGGAGTTCACCCAATTGCACGGCAATGTGCACGGGGGAATTCTGGCGACGGTTTTGGATGCCAGTATGGCGGCAGCTGTCAACAGTCTTTTGCCGGAACAGGAATTTACAGTGACGACAGAAATGAAGGTAAACTACCTCAGCCCTGCGACGGGCCAGCTTCTGATAGCCAAGGCGCGGGTGATTAAGCGCGGCCGCTCCCTCTCCCTCTGCCAGGCAGAGCTTATGGATGACCAGGGGAAGATGTTGTGTTACGCGACGGCGACCTTTTTCATCTTTGAGAAAAAAGAGGCGTAATTTTTTTGATTTCATAAACATAGTTCTCGAGACGGAAAATATGGTATGATATTTTTAGTTGTGAACGATGTTTATATTATAAAAACATCGTTGGATGATTTTTTCGTTGCTCAGGAGGGAAACACCTTGCAGAAAAGTCAAAAGATGCCATTGGATGCACTGTTTGATCAGCGTTCGATCGCGATCATCGGTGCGTCTCCGAAGCCGGGATTTCCGTCTCGAGTTCCGCAGTTTTTATTAAAATTCGGGTATCCGGGGAAGGTGTACCCAATCAACCCAAAATATCAAGAATTGTTTGGATTGAAAGCGTATCCGAATCTGGCGGCCGTGCCGGATGAGGTGGATTTGGCGCTGATCATCGTCGGCGCAAAGCACGTCATGCCCCTGCTTGAGGAATGCGCGGAAAAAGGGGTAAAGACGGCGGTTGTCTTCAGTTCCGGTTTCTCCGAGACCGGGGAAGAAGGAAAGGCGCTGCAAGAAGAAATGCGCCGTCTCTGCGAGCGGACAGGGCTGCGCGTCCTGGGACCCAACTGTCTGGGGTATGTGGATGTGAGCCACAAACTGGTCGTCACTTCAGCCAGCCTGATGGAGCGGTTGCGCGATCTGGATGAGGTGAAGGACAGCTCGATTGCCTTCATCACGCAAAGCGGCGCGCTGGGTTCGATGACGTATGGCGAAGCGTACCGGCAGGGGGCAGGATTTCGCTACTTTGTCAGCACCGGCAACGAGGTGGATATTGAGGTCAGTGAAGTGGCCTCTTATGTCATCGAAGATCCCGCCGTCAATGTAGTGGGGCTTTATCTGGAGTCGGTGAAGAATCCGGAACATTTGCGGGTGTTGGCCGAAAAATCGGCCCGACTGGACAAACCGGTCGCCGCGTTGAAAGTGGGCCGTTCCTCTGTCGGAAAGCGTGCGGCTGCCTCTCACACCGGTTCCATCGCCGGCAGCGATCAGGTATACGATGCCTTTTTCCGTCAGCACGGCATTTTGCGGGCCAAGGACATGCAGGAGCTGGTAGACTTTCTGATGCTGGCCTCCTGCGGGCGGATGGTGAAGGGGGATCGGCTCGGTGTCATCACGCTCTCCGGAGGAGCGGGGATCATGATCAGCGACCAGTGCGAGGATCTGGGCATTCAGGTGCCTGAATTAAGCGCGGCGGATCAGGACCGCATCCGGCCATTTATCCCCCCGTTTGGTTCGGCCGCCAATCCGGTGGACATCACGGCCGAGGTGCTGGGCAAGCCGGAGATCCTCAAGCCCTCTTTGGAGGCGCTCACAAAGGCGGAAAACATCGATGCCGTACTGGTGTTCTTTGGATTGGTCGATCACATGGCGCTGCGCCTGATTGACGATATCCATGAGGTGTACCGGCAGACCGACAAGCCGATAGTCGTCACTTGGTACGCCGGTTCCGACGAGGTGATGAAAAAGCTGTCCGATTACCGGATTCCCGCCTATCGTGATCCTTCACGCGCGGTGGGCGCCATCCGCCTGCTCATGGAGTATCAAAAGCGGCGTCAGATTCAAAAGCAGGCTGGCCAGGCACATGCCGTGGCGGCTGGTGAACCGGCTGGGGCGGGGCCTGCGGAAGCGATCCGCGAGCAGCTGCGCCAGCAGATCGCGGCAGGAAAAACGCACCTGAACGAGTACGAAGCGAAACAGCTGTTTGCCGCCTACGGGATTCCGGTTGGCCGCTCCCGGCTGGCGACAAGTGCGGATGAGGCGGTCAAGGCGGCCGAGGACATCGGTTATCCCGTCGTGATGAAGGTGGCTTCGGCGGATATCCTCCACAAGACGGACGCGGGCGGGGTCATGCTCAACATCCGTACACCCGAGGAGGTTCGCCAGGCTTACGAGCGCATTGTTGCAAACGCCAGGCAGTATGCCCCGGGTGCGCGCATCGACGGTGTACTGGTGGAAGAGATGCTGGAAGCCGACCGGGAAGTGATTCTCGGCGTCATCCAGGATGCCACTTTTGGCCCGACATTGATGTTCGGCTTGGGCGGGGTGTTTGTGGAGGTCTTGAAGGATGTTTCCTTCCGTGTCTGTCCGCTTTCGCCCGCTGATGCGCGGGAGATGATCCGCGAGATCAAGGGAATCCAGATTCTCGAAGGAGCGCGTGGCAAAAAGCCGGCGGATGTTGATCAACTGGCGGATATCCTGGTCCGCATCAGCCGGATGGCCACCGATCTGAGCGATTTTGTCGAGGAAATGGAGATCAATCCCTTGTTGATTTCGGCTGATGGCCAGCGCCTGGTGGCTGCGGATGGATTAATCAAGCTGCATGCGAAAAAGTGAGGAGGAGAGGCAAATGATCGATTTCACCGTACCCGAGGAAGTTCAGGAGGTCATGGCCAGCCTGGAGCGGTTTGTGGAGGTTGAAATCGAACCGCTCCGCAAGCAGCATGCCAAGGCCCTGGCAAACGAACGCTACCTATATGACGAAACGGGGGCTTATGTACCCGAAATCCAGGATGCTTTGCGCCAGATTCGGATGAAATCGGCGGAAGCCGGCTTTTACACGATGTTTGGCGATCCCGAACTGGGCGGTTCCGGAGATGTTTTCGGACCTGTGGCCGTGGTCTTGATCCATGAGATGTTGATGAAGAAATACGGCCTTGATCTTTTCGTCCAGTCCATCTTCCCGCCTGGCCTGTTTACAGGCGGGTTGACCCCGGTCCTGCTGGGCATGAAGGAAGAGTTGCGGGAGCAACTGCTGCCCCGGATTGCCAGCGGGGAGGCGTTGCTCTGCTTCGGCTTGAGCGAGCCGGATGCTGGTTCGGATGTGTGGAATATCAAGACCCGGGCGGTCAAAGATGGAGACCACTGGGTGATCAACGGGACCAAGCAGTGGATTACCAACTCCCCTTATGCCGATTACGCGCTGATCTTCGCTGTGACCAATCCCGAATTGGCCGCGCAAAGGCGCGGGGGGATCACCTGTTTTCTGGTGCCTTTTGACGGCAAGACGTGTCAGAATACTTCAGTGATTCCCTATCTTGGCTCGTTGGGCAGCCGCATCGGGATCATCACACTGGAGAATGCGCGGGTTCCCGAGTCGCATATCATCGGCGATCTGGATGATGCTTTCGGCAAAGCCTTGCACGGGGTGGACATCGGCAGGCTGGTGATGGCAGCCAACTGTGTGGGTGCTGCGCAATGGGTCCTCAATAAGGCGATCGA
Organism: Bacillus thermozeamaize; assembly: GCA_002159075.1. Classification (NCBI taxonomy): domain Bacteria; kingdom Bacillati; phylum Bacillota; class Bacilli; order Caryophanales; family Bacillaceae; genus Bacillus; species Bacillus thermozeamaize. The sequence continues at coordinate 18,305 of LZRT01000055.1, read as the reverse complement.
CTATTCGCTGGAACGGAAGGCTTTTGGCGGGCCGATCGCGGATCAGCAAGCCATTCAGATGATGCTGGCCGACTGCGCCATGGACATTTACGCAGCCAGGTACATGACGCTTCATTGCGCCTGGAAGCTGGAGACGCAGAAAACATTGCCGATCAAGGAGATCTCCATGGTCAAGGCATTTACGACGGAAATGGCCCAGCGCGTGGCCGATCGATGCATGCAAATCCACGGGGGAATGGGTCTGACCAATGAGCTGGGGCTGGAGGCGGTCTGGCGGTGGGCCCGTTCGATGCGCATTCCGGACGGCACGTCTGAAATCCAGCGGCGTACGGTGGCGCGCCGTCTGCTGAAAGGAGATCGGAATTTCTGAAAAGGAGGTCACACCATGGGAGGTACCATACCGGTCCGGCCAGGTGAGGAGTTTGATAAGGAGGCGGTTCGTACGTATATTCTGGCCCACCTGGAAGGAGTGCCGGACGAGCCGCTGGAAGTGGAACAGTTTCCCACGGGCGCTTCCAATCTCACTTACCTGATTCGCATGGGGGACTGGGAGGCGGTCCTGCGCCGTCCTCCTTTTGGCCCCCTGCCGCCGAAGGCGCATGACATGAAGCGGGAATCGGAGTTTCTCCGCCGGCTTCATCCGGTCTTTCCCCTGGCGCCCCGGCCGTATCTCTTTTGTGATGACGAATCGGTGATCGGCGCCCCTTTTTACCTCATGGAGCGCCGCCGGGGGGTGGTGATCGACAAAACCTTTCCGCCCGGCGTCGAGGTGACGGCGGAACGCTGCCGGCAAATTTCCGAGCAGATGGTGGATACCCTCGCCGAGCTTCACGCGGTGGACGTGCGGGCTGCCGGCCTGGAGGATTTCGGTCGCCCGGAAGGCTTTCTCAGGCGCCAGGTGGAGGGCTGGATTGGCCGCTACCAGCGCGCCAAGACGGATGATATCCCAGTGGTGGACCGCCTGACGCAATGGCTGGCCGATCACATCCCGCCATCTCAGGATGCCGCGATTATTCACAATGATTACAAGTTGAACAATGTTCTCTTTTCACCCGATCTGGAACGCCCGGTGGCGGTGCTGGACTGGGAGATGTCGACCATCGCCGATCCCCTGTTTGATTTGGGGGTGGCCCTGGGCTATTGGCTCGAGGAGAATGATCCGGAACCGCTGAAAAAAGGCGTGGGATCGGTGACCACGATGCCCGGATTTTTAAGCCGCGAAGAGTTTATCCAGCGGTATGCGTCACGGTCGGGAAGGGATGTCAGAAACATGCACTTTTACTTGACCTTTGCCTATTTCAAGCTGGCGGTGATCGTGCAGCAGATCTATTTCCGCTGGAAAAACGGGCAGACGCAGGACGAGCGCTTTGCCACCTACGGTGAACGGGTTACATTGTTGATGGAGCACGCTTATGCGCTGAGCCAGAGCAAGCGTGACGGGATTTGACAAATCGAGAACAAGAGAGGCAGGAGGTACCATCATGTACAATGCAGCAGAGATCCAACAGGTTGCCGTCATCGGAGCGGGCGATATGGGACACGGGATTGCCGAGGTAGCGCTTTTGGCCGGATACCGCGTGCATCTGTACGATATCAAGCAGGAATACCTGGATCGAGGGGTCAAGCGGATCCATGACAGCCTCGCCAAACTGGCGGAAAAGGGCAAGATCGATGCGGACACGCACGAGCGCAGCCGGCAGCTGCTCCATCCGACCACGGATCTCTCCGAAGCGGTATCCGCGGCGCAGTTTGTGATTGAGGCGGTGCCGGAGGTGTTGAAGATCAAGCAGGAGGTGTTTCAGAAGCTGGATCAGCTGGCTCCTGAAACGGCGATCCTGGGCACCAACACGTCCAACATGAGCATCAGTGACATTGCCAGCGTCACCCGCCGTCCGGAACGCGTCGTCGGCGTCCATTTTTTCAATCCGGTCGTGCTGATGAAGCTGGTGGAGGTCATCCGGGGCGAGAAGACGACGGAAGAGACGATGCAGACGGCCTGTGAAGTCTGCCGCAAGCTGGGGAAAGAACCGATTCGCGTCGAAAAGGATGTTCCCTCGTTTATCGTCAACCGGATCAATGCGCCCATCCGGGTGTTTCTCGGGGCTGTCGTGGATGCGGGAGAAGCGACGCCAGAAGAGATTGACGCGATGGTGCGCGATGCGGGAGAGCCGATGGGGCCGTTCGAATTGCTGGATTACGTGGGCCTGGATATTACATATGACTCCATGGATTACCGCCGGCAAGTCCTCGATCCGGAGTACGGTCCTTTCGAGGCACTGGAAAAACTGGTCAAGGCCGGACATCTTGGCAAGAAGACGGGACAGGGATTTTATGACTGGTCCAATGGCCGTCCTGCCATTGATCTGTCGAAAAAGACGGACGTCATCTCATTTCGGGATATCCAATTCGTCAAGCTGAACGAGGCGACCAAGCTGATCGAGCAAGGGGTATCCAATGCCAAGGACATCGACCGGGCGATGGTTCTCGGAACCGGGGATCGGGTGGGGCCCATCGAAGCCTGCAAGGATGTTCCGCCGGAAGAGATTGCTGAGCGCCTGGACGAGCTGGCGTCCCGGTATCGGAAGGCCATTCTGCAGCCGACGGCGTTGCTCCGTACCGGGGGTTACCGGTAAAAACGTGAAAGAAACGAGGAGATGAACGATGCTCGGAAGAGATTTGGTTCTGGAGGCCTTTCGCCAGTACGGGGTGGAGTACCTCTTCGGAAACCCGGGAACGACGGAATTGCCGCTCATGGACGGTTTGGTCAACTATCCGGAGATCAAGTATATTCTCGGATTGCATGAAGACATTGCGGTGGGCATGGCAGCCGGGTACGCGCAGGCGACCGGCAAGCCCGGGGTGGTCAACCTGCACGTGGCGCCGGGTTTGGCGCATGGGCTGGGTAACATCTATGACGCCTACCGGGCGGGCGTTCCTCTGGTGGTGACCACGGGGCAGCATGATATCCGCCTCGGGGTGCAGGAGCCGGCCCTTTGGGGCGATCTGGTGGCTCTGGCCAAAAGTTGCACGAAGTGGAGTTATCAGGTGCATCGGGCGGAAGAACTGCCGATTGTCCTCCACCGCGCCTTTAAGGAAGCGCTGACCGAGCCGATGGGTCCGGTGTTGCTCTCCTTTCCCGTCGATGTGATGTGGCAGGATGTACCGCTGTCCCCCCTGCCCCTGACGCGGATCGACCAGCGCGTCAGCGGCAGCAGGGAGGCGATCCGCCAGGCGGTGGCATTGCTCCGCGCCGCGGAGCGGCCTGTCATTGTTGCCGGTGACCGGGTAGGGCGGACGGGGGCGATCCCGGAACTGATCCGGCTGTCGGAGTTGATCGGCGCTCCGGTTTATCAGGAACATCAGAGTGCGGGACTCAACTTCCCATACAACCACCCCCATTTTGCAGGGCGCTTCCTGCCCAATGGGCCGGCCATTCATGAGGCGCTGAAGGAGGCAGACGTTGTCCTCTTTCTCGGCGTCATCAGCCAGGCGCCGCTCCTATATTTTGACAAGCCCTTGGTACAGCCTGGAACCAAGGTGATCAGCGTTGACTTGAGTCCCTGGGAGATCGGCAAGAATATGCCGGCCGACGTGGCCATCCTCGGTCATCCCCGGGAAGTGCTGGCGGCCTGGGTGGAAATGTTGCAGGCGGAGCTGACCCCGGCGGATGAAGGGCGTTGTCAAAAGAGACGGGAGCAGCTGCAGCAGCAACAGCGGGAGCGGGAAGAGGCGAAGGCGCGCGAACTGGCAGCCGTCCAAGAGCAGATGCCGCTATCACCGGCTGTGGTGATGGCGGAGCTGAACCATTACCTTACGGATGATGTGTTTGTCGTGGACGAATCCGTGACGGCGGGCAGGTACGTCCACCGCTATCTGGAGCTGCGCCGTCCGGGAGCTTTTATCGGGCTGAAGGGTGGCGGTCTGGGCTACGGCATGCCGGCCGCTCTTGGCGCCCAGTTGGGGAGGCCCAGTGAACGGGTGGTGGCGATTATCGGCGACGGGTCGTCCTATTATTACATCCAGTCATTGTGGAATGCGGCCCGCTACAACCTGCCCGTGCTGTATCTGATCATCAACAATACCAGCTACATGATCTTAAAAGGCGGGATGCTGACACTGAATGGCGTGTCGGCAAAACAGGGGGCTTTTCCCGGAATGGATCTCGACCAGCCGGAAATCGACCTGGTCAGCGTTGCGCGGGGATTTGGTGTCGAAGCGCAGCGTATCGAGACGAGGGAGGAGCTGAAAAAGGCTCTCCAGCATGCCTTTTCCGAGCGCAAGCCCTATCTGCTGGATGTGGTCGTGGACCGGACGGTAAAGCCATATCTGGCGTGAATAGAATAAATATTTTAATATAAAAGGTGAAAGGAGGGGCATCATGACGAAAGAATTCCGCAACTACATTGACGGCCAATGGGTCGAAGCCGACAGCGGAAAGTGGATGGATGTGGTCAACCCGGCCACCCAGGAGCTGATCGGCCGGGTTCCCGATGCCGGTGAAGCGGAGACGCGGCGGGCGATTGAGGCAGCCTACCGTGCTTTTCCTGAATGGGCCTCTGCCACCGCTCTGGAGCGGGCCAATCTCCTGTGGCGATGGTATGAACTGATTCAGGAGCATGCGGAGGAACTGGCGCGGCTGATCACCGAAGAAATGGGCAAGCCACTGGCCGAAGCGAAGGGAGAGGTGGCTGTGCTGGCGGCCGATTACGTCCGCTGGTATGCGGAGGAGGCGCGGCGCGTGTACGGGGAGACGATTCCTGCTTCGGCTCCCAACAAGCGTTTTCTCGTATTCAAACAGCCGGTCGGTGTGGTCGGCGCCATCACGCCGTGGAATTTCCCTGCCGGCATGGTCACGCGCAAGATTGCGCCGGCGCTGGCCGCGGGATGCACGGTGGTCATCAAGCCGGCCGAACAGACACCAATCACGGCGATCCGTCTCTTTGAGCTCTTGGAAGAGGCCGGCTTCCCGAAAGGAGTGGCCAACCTGGTGACCGGCCAGCCGGAGCCGATCGGACAGACGCTGCTGCGGGATGACCGGGTGCGAAAAATCACCTTTACCGGCTCGACGGAAGTGGGCAAGCTCTTGATGCGCGGGGCTGCCGACACGGTGAAAAAGGTGTCGCTGGAATTGGGCGGACATGCGCCGTTCCTCATTTTTGAAGATGCTGATCTGGATCAGGCCGTCCGGGGCGTGATGGCTTCCAAGTTCCGCAACACGGGACAGACTTGTGTCTGCGCCAACCGCATTTATGTTCATGAGTCGGTGAAGGAGCCTTTTATTCAAAAATTGAAAAGTCAGATGGAGCGGCTGGTCATTGGAAACGGCATGCAGGATGGGGTGCAGATTGGCCCGTTGATCGACCGGCAAGCGTTTGAAAAAGTGAAGCGGCAGGTGGAGGATGCGCGGGCCAAAGGGGCCATTGTGCACTGCGGCGGAGAGGCGGCCCAGGTGGCAGGGCAAAAGGGGTATTTCTTCCAACCGACGCTGCTGGCCGATGTCACGCCAGAGATGCAGATCATGCACGAGGAGACCTTTGGTCCCGTCGCGCCGGTGGTCTCGTTTTCCGACGAGCAGGAGGTGATTCGCCAGGCCAACGCGCTGCCGTATGGACTGGCTGCCTATCTTTTCACGAACAGTCTGTCGCGGGCCATTCGGGTGTCGGAACAGCTGGAATTCGGGATGGTCTCGGTGAACGACGGCGTCTTTACCGCCGCCCAGGTGCCGTTTGGCGGCGTAAAGGAGAGCGGTTTGGGACGTGAAGGAGGCCGTCAAGGGATCGAGGAATTCCTCGAGACCAAGTTTGTAGCGCTGACTTTGTTGTAATGCCGGAAAAGGAAACCGATCGTGCCGGACAGCGAGAGGAAAAGAGAGCTGAAAAAGCTCTCTTTTCTTGCTTATAAAAAAAGAATCCTGCCGGATAAAAAACGAAACGGAAGGAGTGACCACATGGGGGACTTGCCGCAGAGGATCGTGGCCATTTCGGATGTTCACGGCTGCACAGAGGAACTTTCTGAGCTGTTGGAAAAGGTTTCTGCACATCCGCGGGAACTGATTTTGCTTGGCGATTATGTGGACAGCGGCCCGGACAGTGCGGGCGCGGTCCGTACGGTCATGACTTGGGTGCAGGAAGGGGCGGTTGCGCTTTTGGGAAATCACGATGAGCTGTTTCTACAATGGCTGCAGGGGGTTGAGGAGCTTTTCTACTACGGAAGAGTGGGGGGCATGAAGACGATCAACAGTTTCCTGCGGGAATTGGGCCATCAGCCGGTGGAATATGAGGAGTTGCTGCGTGACAGGGAACGGGAGGAGGAAATCCGGCGCTCCATCCGGGAAGCGTTTGAGGCGGAAATTCAGTTTCTTGCCGAACGTCCGCTGACGGCGCAGCGGGAAGGGATTCTCTTCGTCCATGCCGGGATTGAACCGAAGAAGGGGCTGGAGAAGACACGGCGGGAACAACTCTTGCACATTCGTGACGAGTTTATTTATGGGTACGAAGGTGAGCAAATCGTGGTTTTCGGGCATACGAGAACCCGCAGGATCCATGGAACGGATGACGTTTATTTCGGGCCGAACAGGGTGATCGGCATCGACGGCGGATGTGCGTTTGGCGGACAGCTGAACGCGCTGGTGGTGGAAAATGGCCAGTTTGAGACCGCCCATGTCGCTTCCAGGGAAAGAAGATGACGATGCGATCCAAATCCATATGCACCCTGTTCCAGGGAAATCGATACATGTCAAAAAAAGATCATCATAATTTTTTATTGAAAACAATGTTTCTATATTGTATAATTTATGAGATAAAAGAAAATATATCTTAAATGATTTAACAATTTTTTTGTATGTGATTTGAAGCGCTTACATCCTTGAAAGGAGGTTGATCATGCACAAATTTTTATCCATTATGCACTGTTCCTTCAGGAGGGTTGGGTGAAAATGAAAAGCAAACGTTTTTTGGCATTTGAGGCGATTTTGTTGATCGTGTTTGCTCTCGTATTGGCCGGTTGTGGGGGAGCGAAGCCGTCTTCCACTGGAGCCAATGACGAGGGTCAGGATCGGGTGGCGGGCCATTCATCTGAAGTGTTCGAATTGAACGTGGGGAACTGGGCGCCCTCTACCCACCATTATGTGTATAATGTCCTGGAACCGTGGAAGAAGCACGTCGAGGAAAAAACCAATGGCCGGATCAAGGTGAATCTGTATCATGGCGCAACGCTCGGTGCCGCCAAGTCGGTCTGGGAGGATGTGAAAGGCGGTGTGTATGACGTTGGCTTGGTGCCCGTGAGCTATTATTACGATTCCGACTTGTTCCCCTATACCATCGGGAATCTGCCGTTTGCATTCCCTGATTCCATCTCTGCGGTGAAGGTCGTCAGCAAGATGGGCGAAAAATATGCCAAAGATGCGTTCAACGATGTGGTGCTGATGGGCCTCGTCTTCAGTGATCCATATGATTTGTTCAGCACCAAGCCGATACGCAAAGCGGAAGATGTGAAAAAAGCAAAGTTTCGCACACAGGGCAAGTCGGAGAGCGAATTGATTAAATCGTTAGGCGCCACGCCAGTGTCTGTATCCGTGACTGAAACCTATGAAGCTTTGCAAAAAAAGACGCTGGACATGACCTTCTATTCACCTATCGGAGGGGTGGGAAACAAGTTTTACGAGGTGGCCCCGTACATTACCAAAATCGGTGTGTCGGTGACGCCGCTGATCGCAGTGATGAACAAGGGCTTCTATGACAAATTGCCTGATGATTTGAAACGGATGTTTGACGAGGACTTCAACAAAAAGCTGGTTGATCTCTATAATGAAAGCTATGTAAAAGAGCGGGAACAGTCGTATCGGGAACTGGAAAAGCTGGTCGAGGGCAAGGGAGAAGTGATCACGCTGACGCCGGAAGAATTAAAGGAATTCAAGCGACACGCCAAGGCACAGTGGGATAGATGGGTAGAGGATGCCAACAAGAAAGGGTACGAAGGAGAAGAAATGATGAATGATTTCAAAAAGTTGCTCCAGGAAGAAGGGCTGGAACTGCCTTAAAAACTTTCAGTTCAAATAAGTCTCGGAAATGGTATAATGTTTCTGTGTCGGTAAAATTTCATGATTCTTTCAGGAGTGGATTTGGAAAGAAGGGAGGAAAAGAGGATGACGACAGAAGAAAGATACAGGCAGCCGATGCTGCCGGAAGGGGCTTTGGAAGGCAAAGTGGCCATTATCACAGGCGGCGCGACCGGGTTGGGCAAGGCGATGGCCAAGGAGTTCGCCCGCCTGGGTGCCGATATCGTGATTGCCAGCCGGAAGAAAGAAAATCTCGAGAAGGCGGCGCATGAGATCGCAGCGTTTGGAACCAGGGTGATTACGGTGCAAACCGACGTCCGCGTGCCCGAACAGGTGGAGAACATGGTGACGACGACCGTCAACGAACTGGGTAAGGTGGATATCCTGGTCAACAACGCGGCCGGGAACTTTATCGTCGATTCCCTGGAGATGTCGGTGAACGCCTGGAATGCTGTGATCAATATTGTACTGAACGGAACCTGGTATTGCACCCAGACGACGGCAAAACAGATGGTGAAACAGGGTCACGGTGGAAGCATCCTGAATGTCGGGGCCACCTATGCCTGGACAGGCGGACCTTATGTGGCCCATTCTGCCGCGGCCAAAGCCGGCGTGCTGGCGCTGACGCGGACGCTGGCGGTTGAGTGGGCGCCCTATCGCATCCGGACCAACATGATCACGCCGGGACCGGTGGAGGATACAGGAGCGGTCCAGCAGTTGTGGCCGACGCCGGAACAGGCCAAGGCGGTTTTGGAAGGGATTCCATTGCATCGCCTCGCGGTACCGCAGGAAGTGGCCAATCTGGCGGCCTATCTTGTCAGCGATTATGCCGCTTATGTCACAGGAGCCTGTTTTGTGATCGATGGCGGCGGATGGTTGAACAAGGGACGATTCAAAAAGAGTTCATCATAAATCCATGTCACCAGGAGGATGAACATATGGGAAAACTGGAAGGAAAAGTAGCCATAGTCACCGGAGCAGGACGCGGCATTGGCCGGGAGATCGCCTTGCTGATGGCGAGGGAAGGCGCCAAGGTTGTCGTCAACGACCTGGGCGGCGGTGCGGATGGCCGCGGCAACGATGTCAAAGTGGCTGACCAAGTGGTTCAGGAAATCAGGGAAGCTGGCGGTGAAGCTGTCGCCAATTACGATTCGGTGGCGGAGTTTGAAAACGGACAAAAAATGGTTCAGCAAGCCCTGGATACCTTTGGCCGATTGGACATCGTCGTCAACAATGCCGGCATTCTGCGTGATCGCATGATTTTCAACATGTCTGAAGAGGAATGGGACGCCGTCATCGCGGTTCACTTAAAAGGCAGCTTTAACCTGACACGGGCAGCGGCGCCCATCTTCAAGCAGCAGAAAAGCGGACGATTCATCAATTTTACCTCCACATCCGGGCTGATCGGGAATATCGGGCAAGCCAACTATGGCGCGGCCAAGATGGGAATTGTCGGTCTGACAAAGATCACCGCGCTGGATATGGCGCGATACAATGTGACCGCCAATGCGATTGCGCCGTTTGCCTGGAGCCGGCTGATTGGCACCATTCCGACGGAGACCGAAGAACAGAAACGCCGGGTGGAAAAGCTGCAACAAATGTCACCGGCACATATTGCGCCTGTCGTGGCTTTCCTGGCCAGTGACGAAGCGGCCGATGTCACCGGACAGATCTTTGGCGTGCGGGGCAAGGAAATCATCCTCTTTTCCCAGCCGCGGCCGATTCGCTCCGCGTACAGCGCAGAAGGATGGACGGTTGAAAGCATTGCCCGGACCGTGAAGCCAGCGTTTAAGAACAGCTTTACACCGCTTGAAGTTTCTGCTGATGTGTTTCCGTATGAACCGCTCGTATAGCGTGGAACCCAGACGTTTGGGGCGTGACAAGCGAAAGTTTTCCATTTCCGGAGGTGCGACATGGGAGAAAGTGTTCTGATTGAGAAAGAACAGGGTGTCGGCATCATTTATCTCAATGAACCGGATTCCCTGAATGCGTTGAGTGCATCCATAAAAGACGGATTGATGCGTGCGTTGGACGAGCTGGAAAATGATCCTGAGACCAAAGTGTTGCTCATTGCAGGAAAGGGCAGGGCGTTCTGTGCCGGCGGCGACATCCGCGCCATGAGCGGCAATCAGACGGTGTTGCAAGCCAAGGCTCGGATGGAAGAGGCGACCCAAATCGTGAAGAAGATGGCGCAAATGAAAAAGCCGATTGTGGCTGCCGTTCATGGGTATGCTGTAGGGGCGGGATTCAGCCTCGCGCTGGCCTGCGATTTGATCGTGGCGGAGGAAGGGACCAAGTTTGGACTTGCATTCAAAAACATCGGTCTTATCCCTGACCTGGGATTGCATTATTTTCTGCTGCGGACGGTTTCCCCCTGGAAGGCCAAGGAGTGGATTTGGACAGGGGCCATGATTCCGGCCGAAGAGGGGTTGCAGCACGGGTTTGTCAACCGGCTGGCACCGCAGGGGCAGGGTCTGGAAACGGCCAAGGGACTGGCGCAGGAATTGGCCAAAGGCCCCCTGCAGGCGTACAAACTGAGCAAATCGATTCTCCACCAGGCTGTTACCCTGGATCTCGACCAAGTGCTGGAACTGGAAAATTACGGCCAATCGGCATTGCGGCAGACCAAGGATCATCAGGAAGGGATCCAGGCGTTTCGCGAAAAGCGCCCGCCACAGTTTACAGGCGAATAATCCCGTTCAATCATTTGGATACAAAAACCGGTTGGCTCAAAGCCAACCGGTGGTTTATCTTAAGGAGTGTATTTCAGGATTTTTTCTGTCAGGCGTTTGCCTTTTTGACATGGGCAGTGGCGGGATGAAGCGAATCAATGGATTTGGGGATCAAGAAGGAGACCAGGCTGGCGAGAAGCAGCAGCGCGCCTGCAGAACCGAAGGAGACCCAATGGGAACCTGTCGTCTCATAACCCCAACCTCCAAGATAGGAGCCGATGGCAGCGCCGATCTGGTGAGACAGGTAGAGCAGTCCGTACAGCGTGCCAACCCATTTGATCCCGTAGAGATCGCCGAGAATGGCGGATGACATGGAAGTGCTGCCCGCCCATACCAGGCCGCCGATGATGGCGGTGGCGTACAGGCCAAACGGGGAGGATACCGACACCAGCATGAAAAACCCGATGCCCCGCACCAGATAAATCAGGGCCAGGATATTCTTGCGCGATATGTGATCGGAGAGCATGCCGAGGATGATGGAACTGCCGATGGCCACCAGGCCGATCAAGCCGATCCCCATCGAGGCTTCCATCTCGTGGAAGCCGTGGTCTGTCAACATCGGCACGCCATGCGAACCGAGCAGGTTCATGCTGAATCCACAGACGAACATGCCAAAGGCCAGTTGCCAGAAAGCAGAGGTGTGCAAGGCCGCTGTCCACCGCTCAATCGAAAATGAACGGGACGGATTGGCGGTTTTCCTTGTCGTGTCGCCTGCTTCATAAACCTTCCATGCATCAGGCACTTCATCCCGGATGATGAACAAAGCTGCCGGGATGATCAGCAAAAGGAGCACCATGGCAAGCAGGATGAAACTAGCTCGCCAGCCCATGATCTGGATGAGCCAGGTGGAGACGGGCGTCATGATGCCAATGCCGGCCATCGCGCCGGAAATCAGGATGGTCAGGGCAAGACCCCGGTGACGCGTAAACCATTTGGAGACCACAGGCGTCAACGTGACCTGGCTTGTAAAGGCCAGTCCCAGCGACATGAGGATGCCAAAAGACACAAAAAAGTGAAATGCCGAGTGCGTAAAGGCGGTCCAGAGCATGGACCCCGAGACGAGAATCGCGCCGGATACCAAGACACTTCGCGTCCCGAAACGATCCGCCAGCGCACCGGCCAATGACATGCCAAATCCGTAGACCAACAGGCTGATCGCGATGATCAGGGAAAGTTCCTCGCGCGAGAAGTCCAAATCAGCCATGATGGGCTTAAAAAAGGGACCCGTTGAAAAACGGATGCCGACAGAAATACAGGTTATCATCGCCGAGACAACAACGATGAGCCAACCCGTGTGCCATTTGATTTCCTTCTGTTCCATTCTCGACCCTTCTTTCATGATTGCATGCTGATATCCTGATACGAATAATTCCCGGGAAATAAGCCCTGAAATATCATAACACATTTTTCTTTTTATTGCATTGAGAATTTAAAAGATATGGATGATTGACTTGTAAGAAAAGTTGTTTTAGAATATAAACAGTTTCGTATCCTGGAAAGAAGCGAAAAAACATGAAACGAACAACGGTATTGCCCAAGGTACTTGACTGGTGCTTGCTCGCAGTGGCCATCACATTTCTTTTGTCAAACCTTTTTTTTGCCCACGAGCAGCTCAGATGGTTGCTTACTCTGTTTGTTGCCGTTCTGATGGGATTTTGTATCCCATGGCTGGACAGACCGCCGCGCGCGACGGGATTGATGCTGTTTTTTTTGGGAGCTGTTCTGCTCTTCTTGTCGGGGGCTCCCTTGGAACAGTGGATTCGGGCGTACAGTCAGAATATGAATTTGCTCATGCTGTTTGTCCTGGTTCCGTTGCTCGGGATGCCGCTCAAATACGGCCACTATACCCGGCACCTGTCCCGGTTGTACCACAGGCACGTGACCAATCGTTTTCGTTTGTATCTCCTTTCCGGGGGACTCTCCCTGATGTTCAGTCCGGTTCTCAACCTGGCGGCGATAACCATGATCAAGGATGTGACTCCCCGTTCCTTGACGCCTTCGGCTGAACAGGCGTTATACATGTCCCTCTCCCGAACCTACGGATTGTCCCTGAGCTGGACTCCCTATTTCGGGACGGTGATTCTCGTCCTGTCGTTGTTGAACGTATCTTGGCCGACGATCGCTCCGATTACCCTGGGATTTGCGCTGACGGTTTTTGCGGTCAGTTGCCTGATGGAGTACAGACGGATTGTCCAAGGGGAAGGTGAGCTTTTCAGGGAACCGTCAACCGCTTCGAACGGACAGCGGGTGACGCAGGAACTGGCGCCAACGGCTGACGGTCATTTGCGGAAATGGGATGCCAAGATCGTGGAACTGGTGATCATCCTGATCCTGCTGATTGCCATTACGATCGGCATCCATGAATGGTTTCATCTGGAAATGACGCTGAGTGTTTCGCTGGTCTCCATCTTTTTTCCCGTGCTTTGGACCATATACCTGAAGAAATGGCACCGGTTGCTCCCCGGTTGGCGACTTTATTTTCGCCGCGTCCTGCCGAGAATTAAAAATGAAATCTTTCTATTTATGAATGCCGGATTTTTCGGCGGGGCCGTTGTGGCCAGCGGCTATGGCGAGGTGTTGCCGCAAATCCTGGAAGGATTGACGGGGAATCACCCGGTGGGTTTGATCGCATGGATCGGCCTGACGATTATTCTCTTTCCGATCATGGGGATTCACCCCCTCGTGTTGCCGCTCATTTATGCCGCGGTGCTTCCTCACGCCGCATTGCCGCTGCATTTGCTGACGATTACCTTTGTCATTCTGGCCAGCTGGTCAATCGCTTTGTCCATTTCGCCATTTTCCGCCGCGACGTTGGTGGTGATTCGCGGAACGGCATATTCCAACTATCAGGCAAGTGTCGGGTGGAACTGGCGCTTTTGTTTGATGGGTTATGGGACGATGCTTGTTTTTGCGATCGTTTTGCATTTTCTGCTTCGTTAATGTTTGGGCGAGGAGAGGATGGTATGAATGTCGGGCAATTGTACGCCATGCAGGCGAACAAGATGCGGAACAAGCCCGCCGTGATTTACCAAGGCAACCTGTACACCCATGCGGAGCTAAACAGCCGTTCCAACCGTCTGGCGCAAGCGCTTCTCCGCTTGGGTTACCAAAAGGGGGAGCGTGTCGTCATCCTGTCCAAGAACCATTTGGAACACCCGGTCATCATGCTGGGCTCGGCCAAAATCGGGGTATCTTTCACACCTTTAAACTACCGTCTGACGCCAGCGGAGTTCCTCAGCATCGTTCGCCACTGCAAGCCACGGGGCATCTTTTTCACAAGCGATTATCTGGATACGGTGCACATGCTCCGAAAGGAGGTGCCGATTCGGGAGGCGGTGCTGTTTGGAGAAGAGGGTTCGCTGGACGGAGGGGCAGATGCGGGATGGTACACGTTGCCTTCGCTGTTGGAGAGTCAACCTGATCACTATCCGGCGGTCGAAGTGGGAGAAAGCGATCTCTACTACATCGGGTATACTTCCGGGACGACGGGCAAACCCAAGGGTGCGATGGTTGATCACCGTTCACGCTGCATGTTGGCTCTGGTCTACGGCGTGGAGTTCGGGGTCGGAGAAGATGGCATCCAGCTGGTGGCCGGTCCAATTTGCCACTCGGCACCCCATTCGATCAGTCTGGCACAACTGTTGCTGGGCGGGACGATTGTCATCATGAAAGAATTTGATCCGGAGGAAGTTATCAGAAATATCAAAACATATCGGATCACCAACATGTTTATGGCCCCGACGATGTACAACATGGTCCTCCAATTGCCGGATGCCGTGCGCGCCCGCTATGATGTCAGGTCGGTGAAAACGCTCATCTCCGCCGGATCGCCGCTGCCGACCCGTGTCAAGGAAGGGATCATCCAATATTTTTCGGATGCCGGTCTGAACGAGTTTTACGGTTCCACGGAAACGGGGATCAACCTGAACCTGCGGCCGGTCGATCAGATGCGAACCACCCGGTCCGTCGGAAAACCGGTGCTTTTCAATGAGGTTTTGATTCTGGATGAGGACCGAAATCCGGTCCAAACCGGTGACGTGGGCGAGATCTTTATCAAGAATCCCTATTATTTCAAAGGTTATCTTCATGATGAGGAAGAGACCAAAAAAGTCTTTTGGGGCGATTACGTCAGTGTGGGAGATATGGGACGGCAGGACGAAAACGGGTTTTATTACATCGTCGACCGCAAGAAGGATATGGTGATTAGCGGGGGCGTGAACATCTTTCCGGCTGAGATTGAGGACGTGCTGTACCGGCATCCCGGCGTCAAAGAGGCAGTGGTCATCGGCGTGCCGGACGAGAAATGGGGCGAGGCGCTGAAAGCGTTTGTCGTTCCCAAGGATCCAGGGTTGACGGAGGAGATGATCATCGACCATTGCCGGCAACATCTGGCCAGTTACAAAAAGCCCAAGAGTGTGGAGTTTGTCCAAGAGCTTCCGCGCAACCCGGCCGGCAAGATTCTCAAGCGGGTGTTGCGCGAGAAGTACTGGACAGGCGATGTGAAAGTCTGACAACTTGGATGGATGGCGTTTGACTTCCATGAATTTTTTGAGAAGTATCAGGAGAAGGATCATACGGGAGGGATGAGGATGGTTGGGATTGTGGCGTACGGCGCCTATCTACCGTACAGCCGACTGGAAAAGAGACGGATTGCAGAAGCATACGGTGAAAAAGGTGGGAGCGGTGAAAAAGCGGTCGCTTGCCATGATGAAGACAGCCTGTCCATGGCTGTCGAGGCGGCGATGGACGCGCTGACCGAACAAGACCTGCCGCATGTGGATATCCTTTATTTTGCCAGCACGACACCTCCTTACAAGGAAAAACCCTCTTCCGCAGTGATTGCGGCGGCGCTTGACCTGAAGCGGGGCATTCGCTCGGCTGATGTCACCGATTCCTTGCGCGCCGCTTCCACAGCGATGCTGTCGGCGTTTGATGCCGTGCGGGCTGGGGCGAAAACGGCGCTGGTGACAACCGCCGATTGCCGTGTGGGAGCCGCCCAGGGGGCGTTTGAGAAGCTGCTGGGTGATGGCGCGGCGGCTTTCCTGTTTGGCGCCGAGGACGTGCTGGCTGCAGTGGAGGCATTTCACAGCGTCACGCAGGAGATTACCGATCAGTGGCGTTCGGCGACGGATCCGTTTTTGCGCGCTTGGGAAGAGCGATTCGGCATTCAATCGGGATATCAGCCGATGGTCAGGGAGGCGGTGCAGGGCCTTTTTGCCAAAACGGGTTTGACGCCTCAGGACATCCGCTGGCTGGTGCTGGCAGGACCGCAGGAGCGTTACCAGAAATCGCTGGCCGGTTCACTCGGGTTTTCTGCGGAGCAACTGGTGACGGGCCACGAGCAGGCGATTGGCAACTGCGGTACGGCCCAGGCGCCGCTGATGCTGGTGGAAGCGCTGGAGAAAGCGGAGCCTGGAGAGCGAATCCTGTTTGTCACCTATGGGGCTGGCAGCGATTGCGTGCTGTTCCGGGTGACGGATGGGGTTCGCTGGCGCAAACCGCAACGGGGATATGCCGGGCATCTGGCCTCCAAGCGAAATAACATTCTTTATACCACTTACCTGAAGTGGAAAAACATGCTTCCCCTGGAGCCGGGAAGACGGCCTGAGATTCCGCGGCCGTCCGCTCCCGCGATGTTGCGGAATCAACCGCAGATTCTGGGCGGCTACGGCACACGCTGTACCGCTTGCGGCACGCCGCAGTATCCCCGCCAGCGCGTCTGTATCGAGTGCGGGGCCGTGGATCAGATGGAACCGTACCGGTTTGTCGGCAAAAAAGCCAGGATTGTCACCTATACGTCCGATTATCTGACCGTCTCACCCGATCCCCCCACCACGTTTGTGGTGGTCGATTTTGAGGGCGGCGGACGGATGATTGCGGAGCTGGTGGATTATCAACTGGACGGGCTGCATGTCGGGATGGAAGTGGAGATGACGTTCCGCCACCTGTATGAGGCGGGCAACATTCATAACTACACTTGGAAAGTGCGGCCCAAACGATAGGGGAGGGGTAACCGATGGCAAAAGGGATCGCCGATCGCGTCGCGGTCATCGGCATGGGTTGTACGAAGTTCGGTGAGCATTGGGACAAAGGACCGGAGGACCTGATCCTGGAAGCTGTACTGGAGGCTTATGAGGATGCGGGGATTGAACCGAAGCAAATCGAGGCGGCCTGGTTCGGCACGCTTCTTTCCGCCAGTTCGGGGCTGATGGTATCCAAAACCTTGAAGACGCCGTTTATTCCGATCACGCGGGTGGAGAACAAATGCGCTTCCGGTTCGGAAGCTTTTCGCAATGCTTGTTACGCGGTGGCCTCCGGGGTGTACGACATGGTTCTGGCCGTTGGCGTGGAAAAACTGAAGGATTCCGGAATCAGCGGCCTTCCAAACACTGATCCGGACCCCGACGGAACCAGGCCGAACATTACCGCTCCGGCCTCCTTCTCTTTCCTGGCGACCGCTTACTTCAACCGGTACGGCCTGGATCCGAAACTGGGGAAAGAGGTCATCTCGCGCATTGCCTGGAAAAACCACAAGAACGGCGCGCTGAATCCGAAAGCGCAATTCCAGAAAGAGGTTTCCATGGAGCAGATCATGAATGCGCCCATGGTGGCGGCGCCTTTGGGCATTTTCGACTGTTCCGGGGTGTCGGACGGCGCAGCCGCGGCGATCATCGTGCGTTCCGAAAATGCCCGCAAATACCGCAAAGATCCGATTTATGTGAAGGCCCTTTCCGTTGCGGCAGGTACCAGTTACGGCGCGATCAAGCAGGATTTCGATTTCACCAGCATCAAGGAGAATGTGATGGCGGCCACGGCGGCCTACAAGGAGGCTGGCATTACCAATCCCCGCAAAGAGATCAGCATGGCGGAGGTGCACGACTGTTTCACGCCGACGGAGCTGGTGATCTATGAGGACCTTGGCTTTAGCGAACGGGGTCAGGGATGGAAAGACGTGTTGAATGGCGTCTTCGATTTGGATGGCGAGTTGCCGGTGAACCCGGATGGAGGGCTCAAGTCGTTCGGCCATCCGATTGGCGCCAGCGGCCTGCGGATGTTGTATGAAATGTACAAGCAGCTGCAAGGGAAGGCCGGTCCCCGGCAAATCGACAATCCGCGCCTTGGCCTGACGCACAACCTGGGCGGGCGTCCCTGGGAATGTGTCGCCTTTGTTTCGATTGTCGGCAAAGAACTGGGGTAAACCTTCCAAGCGGATGCAACGGGAAAAAGCGAAAAAGCACACGCAAACAGCTGCCGCTCCGTTCGGAGCGGCGGCTTTTTTTGTGCGCCCGGCATGGGTGTTGGCTATAGGGTGAAAGTCCCGAACGGGGGCTGGCGAGCGCCTACCGTTAGCCGAGAGCAAGGGTGTCCACCGCGAGGTGGAATCTGGAGAAAGCTTAAGGCAAACGCTTGACCTGAGGTACACGAACCCAATCTGAGGCTGGGTTAGCCGGATGAGTCTGCGAAACAAGACGAAGTCCTAAGCCGCCAAGGGCTAGCTCCAGTATATTGGGCAGGTA